>JAICVE010000201.1 GCA_025935475.1 Nitrospira sp.
GCTAGTTGTTTGTGCTTCGTGCTTGGTGGTAGGTGTCTCGTGTATCGTGTATCGTGTTTATGGGTTGACCAAGACCTGCATCTGCAACTTGATTGTCCCTAGGGCTGACTTTCGTCCTTCCAGTCCAGCAGCATCTGCGTCATCCGGCCTGTCATATCCAGCAGTAGGAGCTTGTCTAGGTCCGAAATACCATTCTGTCTGAGTACCTGCTGAGAGGCCTGAATGTATTCCCGCACAATTTGATGGGGCTCAGAAGCGGAGGTAGCCTTGAACTTCTTTTCGGATGGGAGAAGTAGGGAGTCCGACATGGGACCGCCTTTCTCACAAAAGTCGGCGGTCGGGCCATGCCAGGAGGCCGGCGGCAGATGTGTATGGAGTGGAGATTATACTTTGAACGCACTAGAGGAGCGTGTCAACTGGGGACTTTGCTGGCGCGGGAAGGGAGTCGGTTAACCTGGCTGCACCATCACATACAGCTGTCTGCGCCACGACCGAGAGGCCGCGTGGGGAATTTAGAGGGTGACCCGAGCCTGCCTCAGCCTTGGGGTGCGATATGCGGTGATCGTGAGTCCCCCTGCAACGCCATGACCAGGTGCTCCACCTGCGTGGGTAAATACCCGATATTCCCCTTGGGAACCGTAGACGGCGCTGTGGATTTTTTCGTTATTTGCAGCACCCGAAATCACCTGCAACGACAACCTAATCCTACCTCAAGACAACCTAACCAGCAGATGAGGACGAACGATGAGAAGAAAAAGATTTCAGGAGGGAGATCCCTCGTGCGAGGAACTGACAGGAGCAAGAGCTTTGCGAATGGCCCTGTCCAGATCATCGCCAGAGATATGAGACTTAATCAAATAAGCTTGTGCTCCATTCCTCATCGCAAGTTCGGCCATAGGTTGGAGTGTTGTGCGGGACAAAAAGATGACTGCCGGTTCAGGATCGTAGGCACGTGGAACCAACTGTGTGAGTGCCTGGAACCCAGACATATCAGGCAGCGTCAATTCCAACACCACGCAATCGACCCGTTGCGACCGACAGATCGCGAGTCCTGCGGCTCCAGTCTCGGCTTCGAGGACGACATAATCAGGGGATGAAATGAGAAGGCGCTGTGCCCAGTACTGGCGGTCGTCTTTATGTGCATCGATGAGAAGAACGGTAATCGCTGACTGGACGGACAGAAGGGAGAAGTCCGAGACCGGACGACCGCCTTTCTCACAAGAGTCAGCGGTCTGGGTTGGGAACGATCGAGCCACTCGGCAGGTCATGATGGTCTTTCTTATGCTCAGACAGACAACGGCGTAAGACCAGCATATCGAGAAGGCAGATCGCAGGCTGATCACAATTGCTCAGACCGCGGGATGCGTATATGGAGCCATTGACCCGCGATTGGTTATTTGCAGCCTCTCCTAATCCCCTGAAATGACAGTGATTTAGGGAACTGCTCCCATGGCTACCGTTCAATAACAATACACAGTTTCCCCCGATCGTGTGCAAAGCGTGGCTTCCCGTCTCTCCCGATCACGTTGAAGTCCTGTGTGACCGAAGGCGGGATGCCCCACGGCTGAACGGATGGTTCTGGGTGTTGCTGTGACCTCGGCTGTTGCTGCTGCGGCTGTGGTGCTCATCGTCGTTGTACCTTCCACCTGCGCCTGGGTTCAGTGGCCATGAGGAACCATCAGCGTACGGCGCTAGAATCGGACCAAATGTTTGGCACACTCTGAAATTCAGCGCGATCAGTAACCTCACACTCGTATTTTCTCCACAGTTTTAGCTCTAGTATTACTTCTAGTTTCTCATATAAGCACACCGTGCTAATGTGTTCCTATTGTATGGAACTCCGAGACGCCGTCCACAATTTTGTTAACCAAGCTAGAGAGATCATGGAGCGGCTTCGTACAGGCGAAGGAGACGCGCTAAGCGGGGCTGATCTTCATAATCTGGAGGTACAACTTTATTTGCTTGGAAGAGAAGTGATCAGGATGAAAGATCAAAAAACCCCACCTCCGTTTCCTCCGATTTCAACTGGCCAGCCTAAATAGCCGCTCTGTCCAACCAGTGTCAGGGCAGTAATGGATCGAAGGGTAATTGATGTTGTTTAAGCTTTCCGGTACCGAAGAGGGGATTGTCAAAAAGGCGGGGAAATGCTACGACTTTGAAAATGTTGTCGTCTACGACTTCTTGTGAATCGGCCATCAGCGCGGCTTCAAGGTAGTCCTGGCTGATCCCCGTTGGGACACCAGCAGAACTCCGTAGCCCGCATCAATACAGGTGATTCCGCCTGTGGACCCTCCGAGAGGGCTCTAGTCTTACTTGGCCTTCTCCTTCACCTCATTCGTTTTTCCCTTCGCACGTTCCGTCTCAGCCTTCGCCGTGCCTTTTGCGCGTTCTACCCGGCGCTCGTCTTGTTGCCCTTCACGTCCTCGACGGCGCCTTTCGTCTGTCCCTTCCCTTCCTCGACGAGGGCCTTCGTTTCTCCCTTCGCTTTCTCCATCGTGGCGGAGGTCTCTCCCTCCAACGAGGCGGTCACGAACCCGATGATAACAACCAAACTGACGGCGACTCCGATCAATAGTTTGTTCATCGCAGAACCTCCTTCTCAAATGCGTCCTGCTGCTTTTCAGTCGACGATCCGAAATTCAAGTCTACGTCTCCAATATCCTCGAATGGAATCGTGAAACTCGCTGGAGATTCCGCGAAGGCTTTCCCCTTGAGACTGTACTGAAGCTTGGTGATGCCGGAAGTGAACCCCTGAACCTGGCGAAGAATGCTACCCAGCCCAGTAATGACTTCCCCGCTGATCACCTCAGATCCGAACCGCGGGACAGTGACTTTCGCTCCCGACATGCCGGTACCGAACTCTTTCCCGTTCAGAGCGATGTCGAACCGGACACCGTTGATTCCGAGGTCGAAATTATTTGGATTTTGAATCCGGACCTTGAGGTCGAACCGCTGCTCCATCAAAGTCATATCTTTCGGAGCAATGTCGGCTATCGAAAACTTCGGCGTCTCGAAGTCCCGCGGCATTGTGGAGCAGGCCGCGATTATCAGGGGGAAAAGCGCCGCCCACATCCGAACGTCTCTTCTTGGATGCTCTCGTGTTCGCATGAGTGGTTATCTCCCAACTACTCAAAGAGTTCTTTCGGAATGTTGCCTCCATTGTCGGCAAGCTTCTTCAAGACTGTCTTGTGCAGCCAGATGTTCATTTGCGCCGAATGGCCCATTTTCTCAGCGGGACATCCAAGTTCTGTGGCCAGTTCCTTTCTCGCATGAAGGCTGCTGTCAATTCCGAGGAGCTTCAGGAGATCTACGATCGACACCTTCCAATTGAGCTTTTCTTTATGCTTGGCTGCCAGGTCTTCCAGCTTGGCGAGGACATCGATCGCGGTGATCGCCGTCGAAGCTGCAGGAGCCGTGGGTGCCGCCTGCGGAGCAGCTTGGGCGGCGGCAGGACCAAACCCGAGCTTTTCAAAAATTGTAGCGAGGAAACCCATGACGACCTCCTTTTCATTGCGAATTGAAGTGGTACATACAACGAGGGAGTGCAGGCTTACAATTATTCCACCATCACCTCCAGAGATTAGGTCCGGCTATAGATTCCACATCCCCGGAACCTCAAACCGAGCCTCCTCTAGGGCATCGACCACGCCCTTTATGCGGCTTTTCCGGCGCGTAGATGGGATGTGAAGCGGCTGGCCTCTCGCTTTAGAAGTTCTAAGGAGCCGTTTTGCACGAATGTTAGCCCTTCTTAAGCTGCCTAATACAGACTTCTTCGAATAACTTTTCCAAAAGAGCGCATCAGATCCCTTCCCACGATCGCCTCACTGCCACCCTGTGACCTCATACCCCTTATCCTGTAAGCATCGATTCACATAATTGGTATATGCTTGACTCGGCTGTGAAGACCCCGTGCTGAACAGCCCCATCAGCAAGCCCCACACTGCTCCGCTCGCCGCACCGATTAACGATCCTAGCCCGGCCCCGCCGGAGATCAGCCCGCCGATTGCTCCGCTCGCGGCACCCGCTCCACCCCCAATCGCCGTGCTCTTTGCCACCTGGCCGGCTTTGCCACTGCCTTCCTCCGCACCGGCCGCTTCCGCCAATTCTCCGCACGCTTCGATATCCTGGTCTGCCGCTTCTTCCCCCACCGATTGCAGATGGGTGTTGCTGTACAGTACCGGCTGCGGGCTCGAGCAGGCGCTGAGTAACATGAATGCGCAGAGAGTCCAGGCCGTCTGCCGTCTGACTAGTAAGGGTGTCAAAGGTGCTTCGTGTTGTAGTCTTTGGCTCTAGACTTACTTCTCCTTCATTGCATAGGGCATGCATCCTGCCTACTGCAGTGAACCCTTGCCTCAGCTACTAAGGTGAACGTGGGATCTACTGCGAGACGTATAATTGCGCCAGTACCATCGGTGAATGTTAGGTTGCGATAGGGGGACACCCAACAGCCGAGTTTCAGGGAAGACCCTAGGACCTTTTTACCGCTTAATCGGATAGCCCTTAGTTTGAGAACGACCACTTCCCCAATCAGAGATGATCTGAACAATCGTTGGTAGACCGGGTTCTTAAGTCGCGCCGGGATGATCCGTTGAGTGATGCCCTCATCGCGCCGCTGCTATTGGGGGAATAGATGAACAAGAAAAAGACAGGCGGATCGGCGGTACCATCTCTTTCCGACGTCGATGACAGAGGGGGACAGGACAGGCCGCTCTACGCCGCGCGCGTCATTGGGCAAGAAGTGTGGAAGGCCGATGGCGACCGGGGTCTCGATTGGCTATACCCAGCGAAGAAAGCGCGTCGATCTGGGCTTGGCCATGGGATGTGTGAAGGAGGACATCTCACAGATCAGACGCAATTCGGAATCACATGATCTGCGAATTTGCCGCCTGTTGAATCCACCGGATTGAAATCGTATGATTCTTTTTCAAAAGATAATTCGGTATTTCAAAGTTTTACAAGGCAGACCCCCCTCCAGATTGATTCATTTCCGTTCCACTAGAGCGCGTAGTGGGACATGCAGATGTCTAGCAGGCTATTGCCCTCGCCTTTGATCACTAATCACTAGCGGCGGGAAGCCGCCTCGTCCCTATCAGACTGGGCTGCAAGCCCTTCCTTTGTTTCAACCGGATTTACCACCGGTCGGCGCGCCTCGTATTCGGGACCGATTGAAATTGTGCCCGCCATACTATGTTCTCCGTCAGTTGATTCGGCCCTGACCACATACTTCACCTCGCTGGAATCCCGGAAACACACGCTTGCTGTCTCCTTGGAGCCGAGTTTGGCCGAGTATTCGTTGCGTTTTGTGCCAAATCCCATCGGTCCGCCAAAATTGCGCTGGCAAGTCAGGTTTTCTGTCACGGGATTTAAGAAAATGACGCGGACAGTGCCCTGACGCTTATTGATCCAGCGGATTTCATCGCCGGGATTTGCCGTCACGGATCTAGGCTCGACGCTTTCACGGATAATCACATCCTTTACTTCACCCGTACGGGTTAACGTCGGCATGCTGTCTCCGCCGATGGTTTGACAACCCGCAATCGTCACCAGACCACATGCAAGGATGATACGTTGAATATGCATTGTAACTTCTCCCTTATTGAAGGTGATGTGCAAGGATGGTTGAAGGCCAACGTATGAAGTGCAACGACCCTTGTGCACAGTTGAGCCGCTACCCCTTGGCTAAGTTTTGATCAAGCGGCGGCAGCCATCGGTCGCGCCTTCGCACATTCCGAACACCATCGCTGTCCGCAGTTGATGCAGACAAATTGCTCGACGGTGAGTCCGGTCGGCACCTCGATCGCTGTCTCGACTCGAAGTGTTCC
>JAICVE010000393.1 GCA_025935475.1 Nitrospira sp.
AGGTATCACTGGCCAGGATCAGCGAGTGAGGCTCCTGCGTCGCGACGGAATCGGCTTTGGCCCTGGCAAAATCTGCTACAAGATCGCCGGCTGAACCGTGCGGCGGCATCACCTCCTCGCAAAGAGGAGCTCTGACCTCGAAGGGAATCTTGAGGAGGGAAAGCAATTCATGACGACGCGGCGAGGTCGACGCCAGCACTAGCCGCATCGTGACGCCAGGTGAGCGGTCTCGCGTTCGGTGATGGACGAATCATCGGTCTCGTCGCCGTCGATCAGCCGGCCGCTTCGATAGTCCGCAAGCACCGCTTCGACGTCCGCAACGGAAGCGACGTGAAACATTCGAGCCCGCAAGGCAGCGGCATGCGGGAACCCCTTGCAGTACCATCCCAAATGTTTTCGCATGCGCCTGAATTGTTGCGGGCCCCATTGCGCCTCGAATTGGCGCGCGTGTGCGAGAAGAATGTCGAACCGGGCGGTCAGCGAGGGCATCCGGAGATCATGCTCCCACGGCTCTGCGATCTTCGCATAGTGCCGAGCCTCTTCCTTCCCCTGGAAGAACCACGGGGCTCCCAGTGCCGCCCGCCCCACCAGCACGCCGTCCACACCGGTCTCCCTGACGCGACGCACCAGCTCGCCCAAACTCTGGACATCCCCATTGCCGAATAGCAGGGTTCCGCTTCCGCGAACGACATGAGCCGCCCGACCGATCGCCGCCCAATCGGCTTCTCCCTTGTACATTTGCTGCAAGGTTCGTCCATGCAGCGAAATCACGGCGGGGGACTCGAGAAGGAGGTGTTCGATCCATCGCTCCACGATTACCTCGTCGTAACCGAGACGCGTTTTGACGGAGAGCGGAATCGCCGATCGAACAGCGGCCGGCGCATGGTTTCTGAGCGCATTCAATCGATTCACAATATCGATTCTGCCGGCCTTCAGCCCGGCGGTCGCCAACGTGTGGCCGGCGGTCCAATCCGCGATGCCTTGTCGTGCGGCACGGATGATCGCATGCGCAAGATCAGGCGTGCGGATAAGTCCGGCCCCCGAACCCGACGACGCCACGTTACGGGAGGGACAACCCATGTTAATGTCCAGAGCGTCGAAGCCTAATTCGCACACCACGTGCGCCGCTTGATAGAACAGCTCAGGGTCCTTTCCATACAGCTGCGCGACGATCGGACGCTCGGCCTCATGATAGTGCAGCGAATCCAGCAGAAACTCCGGTCCGCGGCAGACGTCGTGCACATGGGTAAACTCGGTGAAGATCACGTCAGGCTTCCCCTGCCGGGCCGTCATGAGTCGAAAAACGGAGTCTGTTACTCCGTCCATAGGAGAGAGACCGATGACCGGAGTCGGAAGCCCGTTCCAAAATGTCATGGGCAGGACTCCGTGAGATACCGGCCTCCGACGTTGGCGTCCTCATACGCCTGCCGCAAGGTTTCGGCTTCGCGGCGAGCGAGACCGATAAGCAGCGGAGCGCGTTCAGCAACGAACTCGACGAAACGATCGATTTTCAGGAGAAAAAAATCGTACGGTCGATCGGCCGGCCTGGACCTCTGGAACCACCATGACACGAAGTCATCCAATGGAAGCCCCTGTTCCTTCAGGCCTTTGCATGTCTCGGGAAACATGTCGATCAGTTCTCCTCCCCAGTGCAGGATTTCATGAGGGAGATAGACATGAATGTAGCGCTCGAGACCAGACGGATCGTCAGTGACGGCTTTCCACTCAGGTCCGTCCGGCGGTTCCTGACCGGAAGCGATTCGCGCATACCGGACATAGTCGGTTCGGAGTTTGCGCTGATTCACCTCGGTCCGATGCACCTGCCTCTCCCCTCTCAGTGGCTCAACAGTGGCAGTAGGTGCCGGCGTCTCGTGTTCCAGCAAGCGCTTGACCATCGGTCCGAGACGCTCGCCGGCCTGGATAAATTCTTCAGCGATGAGGCCGAACGACTTCGTATCGACTTCGAGCGCGACGCCGCGAAGATGCCGGAGACGAGGGTGCTGCAAGACTTGGTCGAGGATTGTCCAAGATTCGGCCGGAATGGGTGCCGCATGCGCATCGATCCATTCGGGAAAGCCGTCCTGCATAGCCGCGCGCGGTCCTGCTTCGTGCGCCGACAGCCCGGCGATATGGATTTCAATCACACGCTCCATCGGAAATGCATCAAGAAATCGCTCGACGAATTGTGCGAGTGATGACTGTCGCCTAGCAGTCGTATAGCGATAGACCGTCCACAAATGGCCGATATCAAGCACAAGCCCGCAGGGCGTCCGCTCAATCACCAGTCGGAAATACTCAGGCACGCTGATCGTCCCGGCCATAAAATAGGTGAGTGGCGGCATTTCCAGCAGAAAGAGTGGTCCAAAGACCGTTCCCGGCTTGCGCCTCTGGTCCAGCCGCTGTTGCACCAGCGAGATATTGCCTGCCACGAGCTCAGCGCTTTCAGCCGTATATAAAGGAGGCAGATACGTGCCGAAGGTATAGCCCGCCATCTGCTTGGTCGCGCATTCGTGGTTCAGCCAGGGACTGCAAAGGGTGTTCAGTTGCGACGCAACCTCGTCGAGTTCGTTCTCAAAAAAGGGCGCGGAGGAGAAATCCGGCTGTGTGATCCACAGGCCTTCACCATGGTACGCCAGGGGCAGGCGGGCCAGGTACTGCCTCACCGCCTGCAGCGCTGTCGTTGTTGCACGAAAAATTTCCAAGTAGGCCGGCCGAGAAACAAGGCCTTCGAACCGGCTCATGAGTTCATAGAGATCAGGGGAGTAGACGTCGACCGACAGCCCCAAGCCCAGCTTTGGTACCGCCTCAGCCCGTCGCTGAAACTGCTGTTCAACCGACATCCAATTGCTCAAGAAACGCTCTTGTGCTGTGACAATAATTGGCCTAGTCTAGTCTCACAACCCCTTGTTTGACAAGGCACCTGCTGATGAGGGACGTCTCACCCTGTCTGGTATACTTGGTTTGCGCCGTAGGGGGTCG
>JAICVE010000470.1 GCA_025935475.1 Nitrospira sp.
GATGGCGGGCCGCCCCGCTACCGGCAACCACGATAAGGCTGGTCAGCAGCGGCAGCAGCGGGACAAGCAGCACAGCGGACATCCACATCCAACATCCCTACAAAAAATAAAAGCCAACCGGCACTTTCGACGGTTCGTCGAAGCGCCCGAGTTGGCTTGTACTGTGACCTGCCTCAAGGACAGTGCCGGTCACCCTACGACCACATCAGCCGACACGCGGCGTCCTCTTCATCCTCGAGCATTGATCGGGACAAACAGCAGCGCCGTCTCTTGAAGGGCGCTCAATCAATAATACGGGGGCCCGTTCATCGTCAAGCAGGGTCTGGCCGCTCAGTCTTCTCACCCGTCGTTCCTTGGCCCGAAAGACCTATGACAGCTTCCTCCGGCGAACGAAAGGCTTACGTTTGTGCTTGTCCGTCTTCCCCTGCCACACCTATAATCGTCCGCGCTATGATGACGACCGCCGCCATGGAAACGTCCATCCGCAACGCCATCATAAAGTTCGAACAGGAATTCATGGGCCGGGGGCCGGACGACGTACGGGCAAGTATCGTCCGGGATCTGGTGGTCGTGCGCCTCAAAGGCGTCCTGACACCTGCCGAACGGCAGTTGTCAAAAACTGCGGAAGGTGTCGACATGGTGAAGCGCCTGCGGCAGAATTTGATTGCACAAGGCCGCGACAAGCTGTGCGAGCAGGTGAGCGAGATCACCGGCGCCAGAATTCTCGGCGTCTTTACCGACATCGATGTCCAACTGGGAGAACGCGTGTTCGTGTTCACGATGGAGAGGGAGTTGCAGAACGGCGGAAGATAGGACGGTGATGGAATGGAAAAACTCGTCAGGGGATTTTTGAAATTCCGCGGGGAGGTGTTCGGGAAGAAAAAAGACTTCTTCACCCGTCTTTCGCAGAGACAGGAGCCTCGCGCCCTGTTCATCACCTGTTCGGATTCCCGTGTGGATCCGACGCTGATGACGCAGGCCGAGCCGGGGGAACTTTTTATATTGCGAAATGCCGGCAACATGGTGCCGCCCTATGGATCGATGCAGGGCGGAAGCACGGCAACCATCGAATATGCGATGGCCGTGCTCAAAGTACCGCACATCATCGTGTGCGGTCACACCGATTGCGGCGTCATGAAAGCATTGCTGCATCCCGAAGAGGTCCATGACTTGCCTGCCGTCAAGGAATGGGTCGGACAGGCAGAAACTACCAGGCGTCTCATGCGTGAATGTTATGTCGACCTCGTTGGCAACGACCGCTTGATCAAAACGACTCAGGAGAACGTCAGGGCGCAACTCGATCATCTGCGTACTCACCCTTCTGTCGCGTTGCAGCTTCGCAAGGGAAAGGTGGATCTCCATGGGTGGGTCTACTCGATCCTGACCGGGGATATCTGGGTGTATGACTTCGAAAGCGAGGAATTTACGCCGCTCGTGGATGAGGTCCCGCCACGCTTGAAAGCCGCCCGATAGCCCTGGCATCCTGAAGGCCATGGGCGATCGCCGGCTCGAAACACTCTCCTTCGACAACACCTATGGCCGCCTGCCCGCGGCATTTTACGCCAAGCTGAATCCCACGCCGTTCGCATCCAGTCCCTACTTAGTGAGTGTCAATCCCGCTGCAGCCGATCTCATCGATCTCGCTGCCGACGAGGCCACACGACCGGAATTTGCCGCCCTCTTCGGGGGCAGCATGCTCGCGGCGGGCATGGACCCATTGGCGATGCTCTACGCCGGTCATCAGTTCGGTGTCTATGTGCCGCAATTGGGAGACGGCCGCGCCATTCTTTTGGGTGAAGCCACAAACGCACGGGACGAGCGGTGGGATCTGCATCTCAAAGGAGCCGGGAGGACGCCCTTCTCGCGGGACGGCGATGGTCGCGCCGTCTTGCGGTCAACGATACGGGAATATCTGTGCAGTGAGGCGATGCACTCGCTCGGTATTCCGACCACACGAGCCTTATGCATCGTCGGCAGCGATGACAAGGTGTACCGGGAGCAAGTCGAAACCGGTGCGACGCTGGTGCGGATGGCGCCGTCGCATGTTCGGTTCGGCACCTTTGAGGTGTTCTATTACCGAAAGCAACACGAACAGCTCAACGTGCTTGCGGATTTCGTGATCGATGCGCATTTTATGCACCTGCATGGGGCGGTTGATCGATACCCGCGCTTCTTCACCGAGGTGGTCGAGCGAACGGCCAAGTTGATCGCGCACTGGCAGGCGGTCGGCTGGGCTCACGGCGTCATGAATA
>JAICVE010000156.1 GCA_025935475.1 Nitrospira sp.
ACTGGGCCCCTTCACCCATCTTCGTCCCCACGTGCTCGTGCGGAAGGGGGCCAAGATCGGCAATTTTGTCGAAGCCAAGAAAACCGAACTGGGCGAAGGTTCGAAAGCCAATCATCTGAGCTATCTGGGGGACGCCAAGATCGGGAAAGGCGTGAACATCGGCGCAGGCACCATTACGTGTAACTATGACGGCGTGCGGAAAGCAGAGACCATCATTGAGGACGGGGTGTTTATCGGCAGCGACACGCAGTTGGTGGCTCCCGTGACAGTCGGCGCCGGCTCGGTGATCGCGGCAGGAACGACGGTAACCCTGAACGTTCCGCCGGATTCACTCGTCATTTCCCGCGTCACGCAGGTGACACGGCCTGGATGGGCGGCAAAGCGGCGCGCCCTTGTTGCGGAGGGCGGCATCCCCACGTCGAAGGCCAGTTCTTCCAGCGGAAAGAGAAAGACAGGCAAGACGGGCTCACGGCGACGAAGCGCGAAGCCGTCAAATAGACGATCACGATGACAGCACTGACAGCTGGGAGTTGAAGCGATGTGCGGTATCGTCGGATATATCGGTAACCAAGAGGCGGTCCCCATTCTGATCGCCGGTCTGGCCAAACTCGAATACCGCGGCTACGACTCGGCCGGTGTGGCGGTGATGCAGGGTGAGAAAATCGAGGTTCGCCGGAGTGTCGGTAAGCTCGCGAATCTGCAAAAGTCGCTGGCGGAAAAGGCCATCAACGGCTTCATCGGCATCGGCCATACCCGTTGGGCGACTCATGGCAAACCGTCGGAGCAGAATGCGCACCCTCATCGGTCCAACGGATGCGTGCTCGTCCATAACGGGATCATCGAGAACTACCAGCCGCTCAAACAGCAACTGCAAAAAGAGGGGTATGCCTTTCAGTCCGAAACGGATACGGAGGTTGTCGCTCATCTCATCGACAAGCATCTGCAACGCGGACTGGACCTCGCCAACGCTGTGCGTGCCGCTGCGAGGGAAGTCCGCGGCAGCTACGCCCTCGCGGTGATTTGTGAAAAAGAGCCGGAGCGTCTGATCGCGGCGCGATCGGGGTGTCCGCTGGTTGTCGGGCGAACGAAGCAGGCGTCCTATGTTGCCTCGGACGTCATGGCCATGCTCGCGCATACCAGGGACGTCATGTATCTCGAAGAGGGCGATGTGGCCGTCGTGACACAACACGACGTCCAAGTCACCGATGCGGACGGACGGGACGTATCGCGAAAGACGACGCGAGTCACTTGGGACGCCTCAGCTGCAGAAAAAAGCGGCTATCCACATTTCATGCTTAAGGAGATCAACGAGCAGCCCCAGACCATACTCGATACCATGCGGGGCCGCTATTCCTACGACACCGGAGAAGCCGATCTCGCCGACATCGGCCTCACGCCGACCGACCTGCTGGCGGTCGACCGGATCTGGATCGTGGCCTGCGGCACCTCCTGGCATGCGGGCCAGGTCGGCAAATATCTGCTGGAGGAAATGGTCCGCACACCGGTTCAGGTGGATATTGGCAGCGAGTTCCGCTATCGCGATCCTCTCGTCGGAAAGAACGATCTCTTCATCACGATTTCACAGTCCGGCGAAACGGCCGATACGCTCGCGGCCGCGCGCGAGGCCAAAGAAAAAGGGGCGCGCGTCCTGTCGATCGTGAATGTCGTTGGCAGCACGCTGGCACGAGAATCCGATGGCGTGCTCTACACGCATTGCGGGCCTGAGATCGGGGTCGCGTCAACCAAGGCGTTTACGGCCCAGTTAACCGCCCTCTATCTGTTGGCGCTGCATCTCGCCCGCGTCCGCAACGTGATGAACGCGGCCGACGGAAAAGCCTGGCTGGACCGTCTCGTGAGACTGCCGACGCTGGTGAAGGGAGTGTTGGGCCGTGAAGCGGAAATTGTGGCCATTGCGAAACGGTATTACAAGAAACGCAACTTCCTGTTTCTCGGTCGCGGCATCAACTATCCCATTGCGCTCGAAGGCTCGTTAAAGCTCAAAGAGGTTTCCTATATCCATGCGGAGGGCTATGCGGCGGGTGAAATGAAACATGGGCCGATCGCACTGATCGACCGTGATATGCCCGTTGTCGTGCTGGCGCCGCGGGACCGCCTCTATGAAAAGACAGTGAGCAATCTGATGGAGGTCAAGGCGCGGCGGGCCCCTGTGATTGCGCTGGTCGCCGAAGGGGAACGAGAATTAGGGAAAATTGCGGATGCTGTATTTACCATCCCGGATACCCATCCGCTGATGTCGCCAATTCTATTTACGATACCATTACAATTGCTCGCCTACCACATCGCAGTGCTTCGTGGTGCGGACGTCGATCAGCCGAGGAATTTGGCCAAGAGCGTGACGGTGGAATGAGCAGATGTTGAAAATGGCTTCCAGGTTCGTTCTCAGTCGTCCGTCTCCTGCGACGTACGCCAGAGGGTACGCCTCGATCGCCGGACTCCCTGCGGCCTTGCTGGAAGACCATTTTGAACATCTGCTGTTTGAGATTCGCCAGGGGATGGAACCGGGATGAAAGTTACACTGCAGGACGTTGAGCAGGTGGCGAAGCTGGCTCGGCTGGAAGTGTCGCCGGCTGAAAAGGAAGCCTTCGCCAAGCAGCTCAGCCAGATTCTCACGCATGTGGAAACGCTTAAACAGTACGATACCACGGGCATCGAGCCGACTGCGACGGTGCTTGGACGGGTCAACGTGTTCCGGGAGGACATCGTCCAGCCGTCGTTGCCTGTCGAGAAGGCGCTGGCAAATGCACCCGAGCGTGAGGCGGACGGATTTGCAGTGCCGAAAATCATTGAGGAGCGGTAGGACCACGTTTCCGGGAGAGTGGAGTCATAATGTTTCGACAAATGTTGCGATCGAAAATTCATCGGGCGACGGTCACCGGCGCCCACCTGGAATATGAAGGCAGTCTGACAATCGATGAGGATTTGATGGAGGCGGCGGCGATCCTGCCGTACGAGGCCATTATTTGCTCGAATCTGAACAACGGCGAACGGTTTATGACGTATGCGATCGGCGGGCGCCGAGGAAGCGGGGAGATCGTGTTGAACGGCCCTACGGCGCGCAAGGCCGCCATCGGGGATCAGATCATCATTTTTTGCTACGAGTACTACGGCGAGGAAGAAATCAAACGACACGCACCGAGGATCGTGCGGGTCAACGACAAGAATCGGATCATCGAGTCGAAATAAACCGTCATGGCGCTGCATAAGCTGTCGTTGTGCGACTTGCAGAAAAAATTCACGGCCGGAGAAGTAACGGCCGTAGAAATCGTGCGTGCCTATGCACTTCGTATCGGTCAGGTCGAGTCCAAGGTCAAGGCCTACGTGACGCAGATCAAGGATGCCGCCCTTCAGCACGCCGCTGAATTGGACACGCGGCTGAAGGGATGGCGCAAAACCAGGCCATTGACGGGCATGCCGCTGGCCATCAAGGACAACCTGTGCACCGAGAGTGTGCCGACCACCTGCGCCTCACGCATGCTGCAACAGTTCATTCCGCCGTACGATGCGACGGTCGTCGCCAAGTTGCGGGAACAGGACTACATTCTGCTGGGCAAGACGAATCTCGATGAATTCGCCATGGGATCGTCAACCGAACACTCTGCTTTCGGCCCGAGCCGCAATCCCTGGAACCTCCATTGTGTGCCGGGCGGTTCGAGCGGAGGATCGGCCGCTGCCGTGGCTGCGGATGAATGCGTGGCAGCACTCGGGTCTGATACCGGAGGTTCCATTCGTCAGCCGGCCGCCTTCTGCGGCGTCGTAGGCCTCAAGCCGACGTATGGCAGGGTGTCGCGGTATGGGCTGGTCGCATTTGCGTCGTCATTGGATCAAGTCGGTCCCATCACTAAAGACGTACCGGACGCGGCGATGTTACTCGGCGCCATTGCCGGACATGATCCGATGGATTCCACCTCGGCGAACTTGCCCGTACCGGATTACACGAAAGCGCTAAGGAAGAAGGATCTCAAGAAATTGACCGTCGGCGTGCCGGAGGAGTTCTTCACCGAGGGGCTGGATTCCGAAGTCGAACAGGCAGTCCGCGCCGCGATCGAGGAATTGAAGAATCTCGGAGGCATGATCAAGGAGATCCATCTGCCCAGGACCGATGCGGCGGTCGCCGTGTATTACGTGATCGCCACGGCCGAGGCCAGTTCCAATTTGGCGCGATATGACGGCGTGAAGTTCGGGCTGCGCGCCAAGGAAACCAAGGATCTGCTCGACCTCTATATGAAGACGCGACAGGAAGGATTCGGACCGGAGGTCAAGCGCCGTATCATGCTCGGCACCTATGCGCTCAGTTCCGGCTATTACGACGCCTACTACGGGAAGGCGCAGGCGGTCAGAACGCTGATCTGTCAAGATTTCCGCGCGGCATTCAACGAAGTGGATCTCATCGTGACGCCCGTGACTCCGACGCCGGCATTCCGGCTAGGGGAGAAAAGTGAAGATCCGCTGCAAATGTATCTCTCTGATATCTACACCATCTCGATCAACCTGGCCGGACTGCCGGCCATTTCCGTTCCATGTGGGTTCAGTAAGGCCGGTCTGCCAATCGGCATGCAATTGATCGGACGGGCCTTCGAGGAAGAGACCTTGCTTCGGGCCGCCCATGCCTACGAGCAATCAACTCAGTGGCACGTCAAGAAGCCGGTTGTGCGATGACACGCTCGACCGGCCACCGCTTCTAGCCCGGAGGAATCTATGAGTCTTGTGGAACTCGCCGCCTGTCTCGGTGCCGTGGCCTTTGCGGTCCTCGTCGGCTTTCTCGTTCCCGTGTTGATTCGGCTTCATCACACGGCAGGCGAGGCTGGGCAGTTGTTGGCCAAGATGAATGCCGATTTGCCGGCACTGGTGTCGGATCTCCGTTCGATGAGCCACAATCTCAATGCCTTGGCCGGCCAGGCGCGCGACGGGGTGGAGCATGCCTCAGTCTTGCTTCATGCCGTCGGGGAAGTGGGAGAGTCAGTTCAGCAGGTCCATGATGTCGTGCGGGGATCCAGCGGCACGTTACTGACCAATGTGGCCAGTCTGGTGGCCGGCGTCAGGGCTGCCACACGCGTCATGCGTGAACGGTATCGGGAGGAAGGAGAACCACACAATGGAGCATGAACGGGGATTTGGAATAACCGCCGTAGTGGCGTTCCTTGGTGGAGCGGCGTTGGGTGCGATTGCTGCGCTTTTGCTTGCGCCGCAGTCGGGACGCAAAACACGCGAGCAGTTAAGAGGCTATGCCCGCAAAGCGGAGCATACGTTGCGTGAGGCTGCGAGCGAGGCCGGCCAAAAGTTCGAAGAGGCGGTGAGTGAAGGTAAAGAATATGTTGAGGCGAGGAAATCGGTCCTACGCGAGGCGTTCGAAGCCGGCCGCGAGGCGATGAAGAAGGAACGGGAGCGAACGTAGAGTGATCACTGACAGGCGATGATGTACGAAGTCGTTATCGGCGTCGAAGTCCACGCCCAGTTGCGAACGAAATCCAAGATGTTCTGCAGCTGCAGCACGGCATTCGGGCGTTCGCCCAACAGCCAAACGTGCCCGGTGTGCCTGGGACTTCCCGGCAGCCTGCCGGTGATCAACAAAGCCGCAGTCGAGATGGCCGTTCGCGCCGGTCTCGCTTTGAACTGTTCGATCGGTGCTCAGAACCGGTTTGCCCGTAAAAACTACTTCTATCCCGATCTGCCGAAGGGCTATCAGATCTCGCAGTACGAGGCCCCCGTTTGCGAGCATGGCTGGATGGAAATCGCCGTGGGAGGGACGACCAAGCGCGTGCGGATCCGCCGCGCTCATTTGGAAGAGGATGCCGGAAAAAATCTTCACGTCACCAGTTCGGGCAGGAGCCTTGTCGACTTGAATCGTGCCGGCACGCCGTTGTTAGAAATCGTCACTGAGCCTGACATGCGATCGGCCGACGAAGCCGTTGCCTATTTAAAAAATCTGCGTGACATCCTCATGTATCTCGAAGTGTGTGACGGCAATATGGAAGAGGGGAGTTTTCGCTGCGAACCCAATCTCTCCTTGCGGCCTGCCGGGCAGCAGGAGCTGGGCGTCAAGGTCGAACTCAAAAACATCAATTCGTTCAAGTTCGTCAAGGATGCCCTCGAACATGAAATCAAGCGCCAGACCAAGGTGCTGACTGAGGGTGGATGCGTGAAGCAGGAAACCCGCCTTTGGAACCTGGATCGAGGCGAGACTGCCGTGATGCGAAGCAAGGAAGAGGCGCACGACTATCGGTATTTTCCAGACCCGGATCTCGTACCGTTGAAGCTGGAGAGAGAGTGGGTCGATGCTTTTCGTGCGGAGTTGCCGGAACTACCGGCTGTCCGGACTCGGCGATTTCTCGAGGAGTACGGGTTGCCCGATTATGATGCCGGCGTGCTGACGGCCACGAGAGATGTGGCGGAGTATTTCGAAGCGTCCGTCAAACTGTTCCCACAGCCTAAAACGGTCAGCAACTGGTTGATGGGAGAGCTGACGAGAGAGTTAAACAATACCGGAACGGCCATTGGCGCCTCTCCTGTTTCCCCCGAGCGGCTCGCCACGCTGCTGCGCATGGTCGAGCAGGGAACCGTGAGTTTGAAAGTCGCCAGAGACATCTTTCCGGAAAT
>JAICVE010000007.1 GCA_025935475.1 Nitrospira sp.
CCGGCGTGATCCGGCTTGAGTCTACCGGTCGACGCGATCCGACGTTTGTCCCGCCGGCAGACGTGAAAGTGCAAGCGGTCGCGCAAGATGGCAGTCCTTTTGTGATCGGGCGAGTCTATCCAAATACAAGACTGCAAAAGCTGCGGCGCGATGGCAGCGTGGATCCATCCTTTCATGCTGACCCTGTGCCGGGTGCGATCACGAAAATCTTCCTGTTGTCGAATGATCGGCTGGCAGTGCTCGGCGCATTCGGTACGGACCCGAACCCATCATTCCCGTTACGAGGCTACGTCACGCTGCTGGATCAGGCCGGGCGGCAGGATGACACATTTGGGGTGCGATCATTCAATAGCGTGCTCACTACCCCATTTACTGTCTCCGAGGCGGACGACGAGACAGGCGACATCTTTGTCGGGGGAGTATTCACCCGTTATGAGAACCGCACAATGCAGCGCATCGCGCGCCTGAATTCTGATGGTTCCGCAGATTAAATCCGTCTCTCACTTTGACAGAATAGTGGCCCTGATCGCAGACGCGAGGACGTCTGGCGACCACCTGATTGTCTTCGCTGGATCGCTTTTTTCGCAAGACGATCGTGTTTTCTCGCTCGAAATCGTCAGCTCTGTTTTTCAATTGTCTCGATGCCGCGTGTGCTTCGGAGAGGCTGATCTGTTACTTCTTCCCGACAGTGGTACCGATAACATTGGCTAGTGCTTGACGGTAGTATTCCACGAGCTGTGCTTCATCATTCGTGAGAGGCCGACTCTGAAGCAAGGATGAGGCGAAGAGTAGATATTGGCAGGCGCGGATGTAGCTCTCCATATCAAAACAGCAAGAATTCCGAGGTCCTGTGAAGAACATCGTCACTATCTTTCTGTCGAAAGTGCTTACGGTACGCGTGGATTTGTTCGAAGTGTCAAAAGATCTGAGGATTTATTGGCGGATCACAACCATGGCGGTACCGCGAGCTGTCGCATTCTCTCGGACAGAAGGAATAAGTCATAACCGAAGCCCCAGAGGTTCGTATAGACTTTTTCCAGTAAGAAGGGTGCCTACTATGCACCAAGGTCTAGGGTAAATGTAGGGGCCAAAAGGCCTTAGCATTTGTCTGTAGAGATGTACCCGTGGTGATACATCTCATCTGGACTCGGGCTTCCATTCAACAATGGCAAACTTCTTTCTTCCAATCTTCAATCGGTGCTGTTGATTGAGTCTGAAACGAATGAGCTTGTTCGGGTCCGGCTCTTTCTCGCCGTCAATTTCAATCCCGCCTTGAATGATTAACCGTCTGGCCTCGCTCTTACTGGCGACCAGATTCGTCTTCATCACCAAGTCAGGAAGCTTGATCTCGCCCTCTTCACCCCCATCAAGCCCGGTCATATCGGTCGCGCGCAGCTGGACGACCGTATCAGGGACATCGGGGAACTCCCGGTCTTGAAACTTTTGCTGGAACCCCGCAAGGGCATTTCGGGCGGCCTCTTGCCCGTGATACCGCTCAACGAGCAGACCCGCCAGTCGCTGCTTGGCTTCCATGGGATGCGCCGACTTGACTCCACCTAGATCCTCAGTCGTCAGAAGTTCATAGTAACGGAGCATCAGATCGTCGCTGATGGACATGATCTTGCCGAACATGTCTCCCGGGACATCTTCGAGGGCCACATAGTTGCCGATGCTCTTGCTCATTTTCTTCACGCCATCCGTGCCCTCGAGCAACGGCATCGTGACGACGACTTGTGGTTCTTGGCCGTAATCTCTCTGCAGTTCTCGTCCCACCAGGAGGTTGAATTTTTGGTCGGTGCCGCCCAATTCGATGTCGGACTTCAACGCTACGGAATCATATCCCTGTACGAGCGGATACAGGAACTCATGAATGCTGATCGGCTTTTGTTCCTGAAAACGCTTGTGAAAATCATCCCGCTCCATCATGCGGGCAACCCGATAGTGCGCGGCCAGCTCGATGAGGCCGCCCGCCGTCATGGGTCCCATCCATCGGCTGTTGAATTCAATCACGGTTTTTTCCGGATCGAGAATTTTGAAGATCTGCCGCTGGTAAGTCTTGGCGTTATCTTGTACCTGCGCCTTGGTGAGGGCCTTTCTGGTTTCAGACACTCCGGTAGGATCGCCGATCAACCCGGTAAAATCGCCGATCAGAAAAATGACCTGGTGGCCGAGGTCTTGGAAATGCTTCAGCTTGTGGATGAGCACCGTATGGCCAAGATGTAGATCCGGCGCCGTCGGATCGAAGCCGGCCTTAATGCGTAATGGCCGGCGTTCCTTGAGCGAGCGCGCCAACTTGGATTCGAGCTCCGTCTGTTGAATGACCTCGACCGCACCTCGAAGAATGAGATCGAGCTGACGTGACAAGTCGCTCATGCAGTCTTCCTCGCTGGTCTTGTAACGCCCGTCGGCGGAACGGTCACAAAGGCGCGTATCCCTTCGAACGTCTTTTTTCCAATGCCTTTCACACGACGCAGCTGTTCGATGTCTTGAAACGCTCCACGCGACTCCCGATACTCGACAATGCGGCGGGCCAATACGGGACCGATACCGGGCAGCCGTTCGAAATCTTGCTGTTTCGCCCGATTCACATCCAGTGTGAGCGAGGCGGATGGTCGCGTAACCTCTCGCACCTGCCGCTGAGAAGGCGGCGTCAACTGCAGTTCCGCCGTGGCCGGCGGAGCCGCCAGGAGAGGAAATCGTATCTCAGCATCGCGCGAGGCTGGGATCGTCCACCCGATCCAGCAGACGAGGCCCATGGTCAGGGCCACCATCGCCACTCTGACGAGCAATGAGGTGAGCATCAGACGACCTGCGTCTTTAGGTGATGAATGGCGCCCAGGACTTGTGCTTCCATCATGTTCACACGCGCCCCAAGTTGGGCGGCACTGATGGCAGCGACATACCCGTCCGGCCCGGCACCAAGAAGGGCGATGTGAGGTTGAACTGGCATACCAGGATTGTCGGCGGAGATCGGGACTCAGAGAGACAGGGTCGGTTCCGGCGCTCGTCCGGAGCGGTGACTCAGCCTTTCTTCTGGTTGGCAAGAAACGCGTCGTATTGTGCCGCCGTCATCAGTGTGTCGACTTCGCCGGCAGTCGAAAGATCAATCACCACCATCCAGCCCCGGCCGTAAGGCTCGCTGTTGACGACCTCCGGATGGTCTTTCAGTTCCCCATTGACCTGGACGATGTTGCCGCTCACAGGCGTGTATAACGTGGAGGTGGTCTTCGTCGATTCGATTTCACCGATTTGCTGTCCGGCCTTGACGGCGGTGCCAACCTTGGGCAGCTCGATGAACACGATGTCGCCCAGCGCGTCTTGCGCAAAGTCGCTGATGCCCACGGTGGCCTGATTGCCTTTCAGTCGTACCCATTCATGTTCTTTGTGATACCGCAGATCGGCTGGAATCATCTTGGATGTTCCTTCGCTCATCGTCCGTCGTAAATCTCCATGCCGGGGAAGAAAAAGCCGATTTCGAATGTTGCCGTTTCAGGCGAATCCGATCCATGTACCGCGTTGAACTCGATATTCGTCCCGTGCGCCGCGCGAATGGTGCCCTGTTCCGCTTTCGCCGGATCGGTGGCCCCCATGATCTCCCGGTTTTTCTTGATGGCATTGTCGCCTTGCAAGACCAGAACGACCGACGGCCCCGACGACATGAAGGTGCACAGGCTGTCGAAGAAGGGTCGCGACTTGTGCACGGCATAGAACCCTTCCGCCACCGGTTTGGCCATATGCAGCAGCTTCATCGCCACCGGCTTCAATGCGGCCTTCTCGTAGCGGCTGATGATGTCGCCGATGGCCTGTTTTCGGACGGCATCCGGTTTGATGATCGCGAGCGTTCGTTCACTCATTGCTTGAACTCTTCCTCAAATCACAAGACAGATCGTGCGAAAAATATCGTCGCATTATAGGGATGGACCTTTGGACTTTCAAGGGAGCAGAGGACTTAGGAGGCAAACCGCCGAGCGAGCTCCTGCGGCGTGAACACACCACGCTCGGTGATGATGCCGGAGACCAGTTCCGCGGGTGTGACATCGAAGGCGGGATTATAGACGCTCACTCCTGTCGGGGCGACGGGATGGCTGCCATGAATCGTCGTCACCTCCTGTGCATTGCGCTGTTCGATCGTAATGTCCGCTCCTGACTTCGTCCGAAGATCGATCGTCGAATACGGGGCGGCGACGTAGAACGGAATGCCGTGCGCCTTGGCCAGCACGGCCACTGAATACGTCCCGATCTTGTTCGCGACGTCGCCATTGGCGGCGATGCGGTCGGCGCCCACAATGCAGAGGTGGATCTTGCCCTGGCGCATCAAGGATCCTGCCATGCTGTCGGTAATCAGCGTCACCGGGATCTTGTCCTGCATAAGTTCCCACGCCGTCAAACGGGCCCCCTGCAACACCGGCCGAGTTTCGTCGGCAATCACTTGGATCTGCTTGCCCTGCTCCCATGCGGCGCGGATGACCCCGAGTGCCGTGCCGTATCCCGCCGTCGCCAATGCCCCCGCATTGCAGTGCGTCAGAATCGTCTGGCCTCCTTGGATGAGTTCCGCGCCGTGGCGGCCCATCGCTTTGCACAGGGCGATGTCCTCCTCCAGGATGGCCTGCGACTCTTTCAACAACGCGGCTTTGATGGCAGCGACCGGCTCGCCTCGTAACGCCGAAAGCTTCTGCTTCATCCGCTCGATGGCCCAAAAGAGATTGACCGCCGTCGGTCTGGTGGCGGCCAGGCGCTCACAGATTTCCAGCAGCTGTTTGGCGAACGTCTCGTACTCCGCCGCGGAGATCGCCTGCGCACCTAGAGCGACTCCCATCGCCGCGGTCACTCCGATTGCCGGCGCCCCGCGCACTTTCAACTCGCGAATGGCGACCGCTACCGACTCCACATCCCGGCAATCGAGAAACGTCACCGTCTCCGGGAGGCGGCTCTGATCGAGCAGACGCACAGCGCCTTCATGCCATTGGACGGTCGGAACCATGGTCGACACTTGTAGCGGGATTTATGTGGTCAGTGCAAGAGGAAGGCGAGGGCGTGCCTGGTGGTTCGACGAACAGGAAGGACGTTAGCGGCTGTTGGCTTTTTTGACTGCAGGCACGAGGGAGAGCGGCTTCTGGTCCGGCATTTGCTGATCGATTTTTGTCAGTTCCCGCTCCAGCATGGCCCGGATAAACCCGCTGGTCGTATAGCCCTGTTGCTTCAGGCCGTCCAGGCGAGTCTTCAGATCCATCGGCAGTTGGATGACGATACGTACAAGCTTGGCCATGACAGACTCCTCGGGGAAGCTGATCCGCCCGGCTGTGATTGCACACGCTATGCCTTGCTAGCATGGAATTGGCGCTGAATAGAATTGAGGACTTAGCCGGAGCCCGTTGTGCCTCTGTAAGTCTTTTGCCTATTTTCGGCTGCACTTGCCCTCAATTGTACAACGGCAGTTTCCACCCTATTCACGCCAGCGATCGATCAACCGGTCCCAATTGAGCCGTTCGCACGCCCACAGGCAACCCGGGAACGGCACGCGCTGCGCCTGTTGCTCGCGGGCGCGGTGCAACTGAAGGCCCGGCGCCGAGACCCGTCCTGTCACCAAAATTCCGCCGTCTCGATCCGTTCGAAACGTTGAAATCCCGCGCTTAGCATAGGCCTGCAACACGCTTGGGGCTGGGTGTCCATACGCATTATGCCGCCCAACCGAGATCACCACATACTGGGGATTCACTCGCTCCAGCCATTCAGGCTGTAAGGAGCTCGCTGCGCCGTGATGTGGAGCCTTCACGAGATCCACTCGTGCCGACTCCTCTTCTCGGTTCATCCTGATCAATGCATCCTGTTCGACGTCGGCGGTAAACAGCACCCTGTGAGGCCCACAGGTAAGGGACGTGACAATCGATCGGTTGTTTAGCTTATGACCTTCCTGTCTGCGGCCTCCCCGCTCTTGATGAAATCCGGTTTCTGGCGGAGGATTTAACACCGCGAGCTGACAGAGGCCGAGCGTAATGACGTCTCGCCCTTGCCGGGCAATGTGTTCGGTCAACCCCCGTTCCGTCAGCGCCGCTTGGAGGCGCTGGTAAAAAGGCTCCTCGCGCACATCACCGGTGCCCCAGAATTGCTGCACGGTAAAATGCCGCAGGACATAGGTCAAGCCGCCGACGTGATCGAGTTGAGGGTGCGTCGCAACGACATAGTCAATCGTCTGAATCCCGCGGTTCCATAGATATGGCGCGACGACGCCCCGGCCCATGTCGAACCGCTCGTAACTGGCACCACCGTCGATCAACACCACCTCACCGCCAGGCAGTTCGAGCACCGCACTATCGCCTTGTGCGACATCGAGGAAGGTAATCCGGAAACGGTCGCCATCGAGCAAGAGTCTGGGCGACCACATCCACCAGCCGAATAGCAAGACGAGGCCGGTTCCTGCAATCCATACCGTACGTCTTCGGGTGGATCCGCTCCACAGGGCTGCTAGGCAGGCATAGAACATCAGGAGGCTCGGCAGCGACGGCGCAGCGAGGTGCCACTCGCTGCCCGGCAATCGCGACAGACCGGCGAGAATGGCGACGAAGCGGTCCATCAACCCCTGGATTGCCGCTGCAAACGGTAATCCCCCTCCCTCCGTGCCGCCATGGGAAAGAGCCGCAAGGAGTCCCATGGGCACCAGCACGCCGCCCATAAATGGGACCGCGGCCAGATTCGTCGCGAGTCCCAACCACGACACCTGGTTGAAGTAGAAGGCCACCAGCGGAATCGTGGTCACGGTCACGAGAGCACTCATGGCAAGCGCGTCCATTCCCCACTGCCTTGCCCGCGAGAGTCTGGACGGCTTGATGTCCTCCTCTTCTTGGACCCCTGTCGATTGCGCCAGCCGCCAGCCGATGGCACACACGGACAAGAAGGAGAGCTGAAACGAAATGTCATAGATGACCTGCGGGTCCTGCAGGACGATCGCCAAGGCTGCGGCCGCAAGCGCGTGGAACATGCGCTGTTCACACCCAAGCCATTTTGCGAGCAGCGCGACGAATACCATCACAAGCGATCGAACGGTCGCCACTTCCGCTCCGGCGAGACAGGCATAGGCGGTTGCCGGGAAGAGCGTGGCAGCGGCGGCGAGTCTCGTGGGTGTGATCCGACGGGACATTCCCAGGAGCCACGAAGTCGGAAGCCACAGGAGACAGTGCTTGATCGCAGTGAACGAGAGCAGTGCGACCAAACCCAAATGGCTGCCTGAAATCGATAACAGATGCACGGTACCAGTGATCATGAATTGATCGCGCACGTCGGGATCGAGGTAGCCCCGTTCTCCGATCACAATGCCGAGAAAAAGACCCAGTGCAGGCTGCTCGAGACTTTGAAGCGCGGAGAGCCGTATGGCATCCCGCCATCGGTCGAATTGATTCCACAGCCGCCAGCGCAGACTCTCTCGGCCCGATTCCAGCACCTCAACGGCTTCGAGGCCGTTCACCGTCGCCACGGCATCGATGCCCTGCCGCTCCAGATAGGCCGCATAATTGAAGCCGCCTGGATTTAAAGAACCGGTCGGGACTCGCAATTTCGCTCGAGCCGCAATCCGATCTCCTTGGAAAAGACGCCGGTCGGACGCACGCCAGGTCAACCGGACAATGAGCGGGCGACCGCCGTCTTCCGCGTCGCACTGCACGACGACCGTCATACGGCCTGGGGAGTATTGGACCGGTGCAATCACGCGTCCGGTGCACGATTGAAACGATTCAGGCTCGGGTTCGTGGATTGCCGCCTTGGAATGTCCTTCGACCGCCAGGAACCAATACAGAATGCCGCACAAGAGACAACCGAACGAGGCCGTCGCCGTCATGGCAGTGATCCGCGCTTTGGCTTCCGACAGGGTGAGGCCAGCCCCGAAGACGCAGAGAAGGAGAGCGACGGACAGCGGGTAATAGGGAATGAGCGACCCCAGCGCAAGACCGCAGATGAAGGCGAGCGTCAGGAAGGGCAGCATCGCTTCCGTTGAGCCCCGAGGCGCCAATGTGACTGTGCAGGGACCTAACTGAGGTGGGCCGTGACGATTCGTGCCAACCGATCGGCCTCTTCGCGGATGAGACTGTCGCGTTCGCCTTCAATCATGATTCGCAGCAAGGGCTCGGTGCCGGAATACCGGACGAGCACGCGGCCGCTGCCGTTGAAACGCCGCTCGCTTTCGGCAATTGCCTGCTGCAGATCGGGGATGCTGTCCAAATTTGGCTTCTTCGAAACCTTGACGTTGAGCAACACCTGAGGCACCGCCGTCATGGCCTTTGCCAATTCGGAGAGCGGTTGCTCGGTTCGTTTCATGAGCGAGAGTACTTGCAGCGCGGAAATCAATCCGTCGCCGGTCGTGTTGTGGTCCAAGAAGATGAAATGGCCGGATTGCTCGCCGCCGAAATTGTATCCGTCTGCAATCATCCGCTCGAGTAAATAGCGGTCACCGACGGCGGTCCTCAACAACGTGATGCCGGCACGGTTCAGCGCCAGTTCCAATCCGAAATTGCTCATGACTGTGCCGACGACCGTCTGTTTGGCGAGAAGCCCGTGACGATTCAGGTCCAGTCCGAGCGCGGCCATGATGTGATCGCCGTTGATGATATCGCCTTGCTCGCAGACGAAAATCGCGCGGTCGGCATCGCCGTCCAAGGCAATCCCGAGATCCGCACCGAATTCTTTCACGGCGCGCTGAAGCAGCGCAGGATGGACTGCGCCGCACCCTGCGTTGATGTTCATGCCATCAGGCTTATTACCAATGACATCGACCTTGGCACCCAATTCGCGGAGCACGGTCGGAGCCACCTTGTACGCCGCGCCGTTGGCACAGTCCACCACGAGTTTGATGCCTTGGAAATCCAGATCTCTGGGCAGTGACCGTTTCACAAATTCAATGTAGCGCCCTTCAGCGTCGTCAATACGAAATGCCTTCCCAATCGCGTCGGCTGTCGGACGAAGATGCGCGATCTCATTCGAGACGATCAGTTCTTCGATCCTCGCTTCGATTTCATCTGGCAGCTTGAGACCATCGTTGGAGAAAAATTTGATGCCATTGTCCTGATACGGATTATGCGAGGCGGAAATCATTACACCGGCGTCGGCCCGCAGGCTTCGCGCCAAAAAAGCGATTGCCGGTGTCGGCATCGGACCGACGAGAAGCACGTCAACGCCCATGGAGCAGATGCCCGACATCAAGGCGGCTTCGAGCATATAACCGGAGACTCTCGTATCCTTCCCGATGACGATCTGATGACGCCCCGCCCTGCGAATAAAAATATGTGCGGCGGCACGCCCCAACTGCATCGCTGTTTCGCTGGTCATCGGTTCGAGATTCGCCGTGCCCCGAACGCCGTCGGTACCGAAGAGCTTACGCATGTTGTTCTCGCACTCCAGCGGATATTCGCCGCGCAATCGCGACCGCAACCTTGGCGACGTCTTTCATGGGCCCGACATCGTGCACACGAAGGATGTTCGCGCCCTGCTCGACCGCCAGGGCGACGACGCCTGCGGTCCCCCATCCACGCGCCTCCACGGATTGATCCGTCAGCTGTCCGATGAATCCTTTTCTCGATGGACCAACCAGCAGAGGGTACCCCAATTCCGCGATGACACGAAGATTCGCGAGGAGATCAAGATTATGGCCAAGGGTTTTGCCGAAGCCAATGCCGGGATCCACCACGATCCTGTCCCTCGCCACCCCGTGGTCGACTGCGTAGCGTACTCGTTCGGCCAGAAACTGTGCGACCTCCCCGACCACGTCGTCGTAGCGGGGCGCGTGCTGCATGATGTCAGGAGTCCCTTGCATGTGCATCAACACAAGAGCGACGCCGGCTTGCGCAACGACACCGACCATGGCGCTGTCGCCGCGCAAGGCCGTGACGTCGTTGACCATGATGGCGCCCGCGTCGATCGCAGCCTTGGCCACCTCCGCTTTCGAAGTATCGACTGAAATGGGAACGGACACGGCCTTCGCCACCGCCGCGACAACGGGCACAAGCCGACGGCGTTCTTCCTGTTCATCAACAGGGAGCGCACCAGGTCTGGTCGATTCGGCGCCGATATCCAACAGATCGGCGCCTTCTTCGACCAGACGCAACGCATGGGCAACCGCACGCTGAGGATCGCAAAACCGCCCCCCGTCAAAAAAGGAGTCCGGGGTCACGTTGACAATGCCCATCAACAACGGGCGCTCAAGACGAAGACGCTGTCCTTTGAGCTGGAATTCCATCGGTGTGACCATGTCTTCACAACACGGCAGCACTGTATCCCCTGTGGGGATCAAGATACAATCCTGTATCCAGTCTGACACGCGTGTCGTGGCGCTATCTGCTTGAAATACCGCAAAAGAGACGGGAACCGCCTCTTCCGTTGATACGACGTACGATCCTCTGCAACTCCAGTGCCCTGAAGTCGCAGCGTTTCGCAGCCATCAGGCAGGGACTGTCTGCGGGGAACTCTGCATCAAGATCTGATCGATCTCCGGGGCATCGAGCACTTCTTTCTCCAGAAGGGCTTCCGCCAGAGCCTTGAGGCTTCTCATGTGTTCGGTGAGGAGTCGCTTCGCCCGTTCGTAGTTCTCAGTGACCAGACGCTTGACCTCGAGATCGATCTCGAGCGCGACTTGGTCGCTGAAATCCCGTTTGGTGGTGAGCTCGCGCCCAAGGAATATCTCCTCTTCCTTATGGCCGAACGTCAAGGGGCCAAGCTTTTCACTCATTCCCCATTCACACACCATTTTTCTGGCGAGATCCGTTGCGCGCTCGATGTCGTTCCCGGCACCGGTCGTGATGTGTTTCAACACCAGTTCCTCGGCGACACGCCCGCCCATGAGAATCGCAAGGTTATTGTAGAGGAATTCCTTCGTATAGTTGTGCCGATCGTCAGTCGGCAGCTGCATGGTCACACCCAGCGCCCGTCCACGGGGAATAATCGTCACCTTGTGCACCGGATCCGTGCCGGGCAACAGCTTGGCCATGAGGGCATGACCGGCTTCATGGTAGGCGGTCGTCCGCTTCTCTTCATCGCTCAAGATCATGCTCTTGCGTTCGGCGCCCATCAGGACCTTGTCCTTGGCCATCTCGAAGTCGATGACCTCCACTTCCTTCTTGTTCTGACGGGCTGCCCACAGCGCCGCTTCGTTCACAAGATTTTCGAGGTCCGCGCCCGAGAACCCTGGGGTCCCGCGGGCGATCTTTTCCAACTCAACGTTCGCCGCAATGGGCACCTTCTTGGTGTGCACTTTGAGAATTTCGGAGCGGCCGCGCAAATCTGGACGGTTGACAACGACCTGGCGATCGAAGCGACCCGGCCGCAGCAAGGCAGGATCGAGCACGTCCGGCCGATTGGTCGCGGCGATTAAAATGACGCCTTCCGTCGTATCGAAGCCATCCATTTCCACGAGCAACTGATTCAACGTTTGTTCACGTTCATCGTGCCCACCGCCTAGGCCGGCTCCGCGCAAGCGTCCAACCGCATCGATTTCGTCGATGAAGATAATACAGGGTGCATGCTTTTTCCCCTGCTCAAAAAGATCGCGCACGCGGGACGCCCCGACGCCGACGAACATTTCGACGAAATCCGACCCGCTGATGCTGAAGAACGGCACGCCAGCCTCCCCGGCGATCGCTTTGGCCAACAGGGTTTTTCCCGTCCCCGGTGGTCCCACGATCAACACCCCCTTGGGAATGCGTCCGCCGAGCTTCTGAAACTTGCGTGGGTCCTTCAAAAATTCGATGATTTCGAGCACCTCTTCCTTCGCTTCATCGATACCGGCCACGTCGGAAAAGGTCACTTTTTTCCGTTCTTCGGTCAGCATCCGCGCCCGGCTCTTGCCGAATGACAAGGCCTTGTTGCCGCCGATCTGCATCTGGCGCATCAAGAAGAACCACAGGCCCAAGAAAAGAACGAACGGCCCCCAGGTGACGAGGAAGGTAATGTACCAGGGGCTTTCGTCAGGCGGCTTGGCTTCAATCTGCACGCCCTTTTCGCGCAGGACCTTCACGAAATCGGGATATTCCGCGGTAAACGTCCGGATGCGGGTTTTGTCCTTGAGGACGGCACTCACGTGATTGGACTTAATGATGACTTTTTCGATGTCCCCTTTGTCGAGTTTCGCCATGAAGTCGCTGAAAATGACTTCCTCTTCTGGCGCATGGGTCGGCACGCTGAACAGGTTGAACAGCAAGATCATGAATAGGCCGACAACGACCCAGAAGAGCAGATTTTTTGCCCGGGAATTCATCCAATACTCCTTATGGGAGGTCCCCTTAACTCGCGAGGAAATCCGCGAGCTTGAGTGATGTTACCACAGGCCTCTTCGGACTGACAACCTCGTCCTGTCTATTCCTGATCACCGTCCATATCGAGGACGGCCAGGTAGGGAAGGTTCCGGTATTTCTGTTGATAATCAAGCCCGTATCCGACCACGTATTGATTGGGGATTTTAAAGCCGATGTAATCGAGCGCCACGTCGATCGTGCGCCGCTCCGGCTTGCTCAGGAGAGTGCAGACCTTGATGGATTTCGGCTTGTGTTTGGTGAGGGTCTTGATCAAGTACTGAACGGTCAACCCGGAGTCGACGATATCCTCCACCAGCAGGACGTCCTTTCCTTTGATGTCCTCGGTGAGCTCGGTGATCACTTTCACCTTTCCCGAAGTCTTGGATTGCCCGCCGTAACTCGCCACGATCAAAAAATCCACCCGCATCGGAATGCGGATAGCTCGCGCCAAGTCCGCATAAAATGCGTAGGCCCCTTTCAAGACCCCGACGAGAACGAGATCCTTGCCGGTGTAGTCATTCGCAATTTGTTTACCAAGTTCCTTGATGCGTGCACGCATTTCCTCCTGCGTGACGATCGGCCGTCCGAATATCCGCTCCATCCCTATTCGGCTCCTTCGCGTTCCCCCTGTGAGTACACCGTGGCGACGAGACAACGGGACGTGTGCTTGCGCGCCACAAACCGTTCATCTTCCCGTTGTCCGACCACCCAGAGAATCCCTTCGGGCGAGGCGAGGAGCGGGATCCGCGTCCGTTCCTCCCGAGTCAACTTCGAATCGGTGAAAAAATCCTGCAACTTCTTGCTTTTTCCGCGCATGCCTCGCGGATGAATGCGGTCGCCGGCCTGCCACGGCCTCAGCACGAGCGGCGCCGATAGACGAGCCATGTCAAACACGGCGCGCTCGCGCGTCCGATGTTTGAGCAACGGCTCTGCCGCCTGTCTCGTCATCTCTTGTACATGAATTTCCTGCCCGGTGCCAGGCCAATACACGGTAGATGGGACGAGCACGGGCACCGGCCCTGCCACAGGAATGGCCGGCCGGCGGTCTGACGCCTGGTCTTGTCCCTTCGGCCTGATGACGACCATCCGTTCCCGGTCTCGGATGATGTCGGCCCCGCGCAGCGACACTCGTCGACCCTTTGATTTTCCCGACAGGAAGCGCAGCACGCTTTCGACCACGCGTAAGCTGGGAGCCCGCAGCTCACGATCCGTGCTTTTGAGAATGTGTCGAACGAGACGGCGCTTGAGCGCATCGGGAAGGACATCCACAGCCTGGCGCTCGAAGCGCTGTTCTCCCTTGGCGTCCACCGTGATCAACGACCGGTACAGTTCATCCACCACCTGCTCAAGGTACGCATCATCGGTCCGCAGAATATCGGCCTGCCGCTCCAGCAATCGCACAATGCCTGGCGTGATGTCTTCCATCACCGGCAACAGGTCCCGTCGCACCTGGTTACGACGATACAGTCCGGTGAGGTTACTGCTGTCCTGCCGGTAGGACAAGTTTTCTTGCTTCAGGTAGCTCAGTATTTCTTCACGCGTCGTCCTCAGCAAGGGGCGGGCGATGATCTTGTCCCTGATAAACGGCATGCCCGTCAGTCCTGTCAGACCGGCTCCCCGGAGCATCCACATCAACATGGTCTCGGCTTGATCATTGGCGGTGTGACCAGTAACGATTCGATCCGCGTGAAGCTCATGAGCCAGCGATTTCATGGCCTCGTACCGCGCCCAGCGCGCAAGCTGCTGGAGCGAGGAGGCTCGACGCTGTTTCGCCAGGACCGGCCGTCTGACGACTAACGGAATGTTCCTGGCTTGGCAGAACGACGAGACGAACGTCTCATCACCGTCTGACTCGCTGCTGCGAAGTCCATAGTTAAAATGGACGACGGTCAGCTTGAGCCGCCAGGACGGCGCCAGGGTTGCCAGAAGCGACAACAGCGCGATCGAATCTGGACCGCCGGACACCGCCAGCAGCAGGTGCTGACCGGGACTGAACAAGCGACGTTCCTGGATGGTCCTGACAACGCGGTCCAACAAGGCGGGCCGCCTGCTCGTGGTATGCGTCGTCATGGATGACGCGCCTCTTCCGCATGGCGGCGAAGGCTGGCTTTCGCGCGGTCCACGTCGCGTGCGATCTGGGCGGCAAGTTCCTGCGCCGATAAGAACGTGTGGTCGCCTCTGAGGCGCTCGATGAATTCAACCCCGATCGACTTGCCATAGAGGTGATCCCGGTGGTCGAGCAGATTGACCTCGATCAATCGCTCCCCGCCTCCGAACGTCGGTCGGCTGCCGATGTAGGCGACCGCATCGTACTGCCTTCCGTCATAGGAAGCGCGCGCGGCATAGACGCCATCTGGCGGAGTCACCCGTTCATGCGGAATGCGGAGATTGGCCGTCGGCCAGCCGAGCGCTTGTCCCTGCTGCATGCCCGACACGACCGTACCCGTCAGACCGTACGCCCGTCCCAGCAAGACGGCCGCCTCTTCCATGTTCCCCGCCTGAATCAGGGTTCGGATTCTCGTCGAACTGACCACCCCGCCGCTCAGCACCACAGGGCGCAGCGGATGCACCGCGAATCCCAACGCTGCCCCAAGCCGTTCCAAGTCAGCGATGCGTCCGGTGCGTCCTTTTCCGAACGCAAAATGCTCTCCAACAAACAGTTCGGCCACCCCTAGACGACGGTGCAGGACGACGTCCGCAAACTCGTCGGGTGTCATGGCGGCCAATTCCGGCGTAAATTCGAGAAACACGACCTCATCGACACCGGCAGCCATAAAGCGTTCGAGCTTTTCGTCGGGGTTCGTGAGAAACCGGAGTTCCACATGAGGCGCCAGTACCCTGACAGGGTGCGGATCGAACGTGATCACCATGGCCGTGCCGCCTACTTCGCGAGCCCGTGTCACCACAGTTTGTAAGAGGGAATGATGGCCACGGTGATGACCGTCGAAGTTTCCGATAGTCACCACCGGGTGCGGTCGTAACCGGACGTCTCCGAGGCCGCGCGTCACCGTGAAGGTCATCGTTAGCTGAGAGAGCGTGCCGCGTCCTTGGCGAAGTAGGTCAATATGAGGTCTGCACCTGCCCGCTTGATGGCCAGAAGCGATTCCAGCATGGCCCGCGATTCGTCCAGCCACCCGGCCTTGCCGGCCGCCTTGATCATGCTGTATTCGCCGCTCACCTGGTAGGCGGCGACGGGCAGGCTCGTTTGCGCGCGCGCGGCGGCGATGACATCGAGATAGGGAAGCGCGGGTTTCACCATCACGATATCGGCGCCTTCTTCCACGTCAAGCGCAATTTCCCGGAGGGCTTCACGACGGTTCGCCGGATCCATTTGGTAGGACTGACGATCACCGAACTGGGGAGCGGATCCCGCTGCGTCCCGGAACGGCGCATAAAAACAGGACGCGAATTTGGCGGCGTACGCCATGATTGGCAGTTCCGGATATCCCGCCCGATCCAATTCGGACCTGATCGCGCCAACCCGGCCGTCCATCATATCCGACGGCGCGACCATGTCGGCTCCCGATTCGGCATGGGTCTTGGCCATTGCACGCAAACACTCCAGCGTTTCGTCATTCAGGATCCGGCCGTCCTTCACGATGCCGCAATGGCCATGAGTGGTGTATTCATCAATGCAGACGTCCGTGATGACCAGCAAGCCGGGGACATGGTCTTTCACGGCTTTGATCGCACGCTGGACTACCCCATTCGGATCGTAGCCCGATGTGCCCCGCTCGTCCTTCCGATCGGGAATGCCGAACAGCATCACCGCAGGAATGCCCAGCCCGGCGACCTCACCGGCTTCCTTGACCAGCAGATCGATCGACAGTCTGAATTGCCCCGGCATCGAGGCGATCTCCCGTCGTTGATCTTTTCCTTCCATGACGAACGTGGGATAGATCAAATCGGACGGCGACAGGCGCGTTTCACGCACCATGCGGCGCAACGATTCGTGCTGCCGCAGCCGTCTGAGCCGTTGGATGGGAAAGGCCATGGTTTATTTCCTCGGCAGATTCGTCAGAAACACGACGAGATCGCGCACCGAAATCATCCCGACCAGTTTTCCATCCCGTGCCACGCCGAGATGACGCACATGAGCCTGCGCCATCAAATCGTTCGCATCCAACAGCGTCTTATTCTCCTCGATCGTCAGGATCGGCGCAGACATGATCTGCTCGACCGTGGTCTTGTTGGGATCGCTGCCCGACGCGACGATCCGCCGCAACATATCCGTATCGGTGAGTATCCCGATGATGTCTTTTTGATTGGTGACGAACAAACTGCCGATCCCGCGGTCGCGCATGATGCGCGCGGCAGCCTGCGCGTTCGTATCGCGTTCAACCGTGACGAATTTCTCCCTCGGGACCATGAACGATTTCACTGGAACCATGAAGCCCTCCTGTACTTGGTAAAAGCGGCCGATGCAGTTATCGAGACGCAGGAACTGCCACGCGAGCCCCTTCGCTGTAGAATCGCACAATGGCCTGGGCCAAGGCCGGCACCGTATTTTCTCCCGGGATGATCGTCACCGGCAATCGAAATTCTTCCGCCGTCCGGGCGGTGATTGGCCCGATGCAGGCAATGGTCGTTTTTGTTCCCAGCCGTCGGGCTTCCTCGGCTCCGCCGATCAACTCGACGAAGTTGGACACCGTTGAGGAACTCGTAAACGTGATGACGTCGATCGCCCCTGCCAGAATCTGCTCCTTCAGCCGGCTCAAGCCGGATTCGGGAAGCACCGTCCGGTACACAGGGATCACATCCACTGTAGCTCCCTTGAGTCGCAGTTGCTCCGGCAGCATCTCGCGGGCCATCTCGGCGCGCGGAATCAGAATCTTGGTCCCCCGCAGCTCATGCTGGCTCAGCGCGGTCACCATGCCTTCAGCCTGATATGCAGATGGAATGAGATCGGCGGTCAATCCGTAGCGCGTCAGTTCATCCGCTGTTCTCGGCCCGATGGCTCCAATCTGCAGGTGGGCGAGCGCACGCACGTCTCTCCGAGCGTTGTTCAGCCGCTCCATAAAAGGAGCGATGCCGTTGACGCTGGTAAAAACCAGCCACGAATAGCTGCTGAGCTTGGCGATGGCCTGGTCAAGAGCGTCCCAACTGGGAGGTGGAACCATCTTGATGGTCGGCGCAACAATCGGTTCGCCCCCGTAGGCCGCCAACAGTCGGGCGAATTCTCCCGCCTGCTCCCGGGCACGGGTGAGCACGATCCTTTTACCGAACAGCGGCCGCTTCTCGAACCAGTTCAACTGTTCCCGCAGCCTCACGACCTCTCCGACCACGATGACGGTCGGTGGTTCCAGTCCGGCTTCCATCGTCTTGGCGACGATGTCTCGCAAAGTGCCGATGATCGTGCGTTGCTCTGTTTTCGTTCCCCACCGTACGGCTGCGACTGGCGTCTCGGCCGACCTTCCGTCTTCGAGCAAACGCGCGACGATCATGGGCAGGGTTTTCATGCCCATCATGAAGACCAGCGTCCCCGACGTGGCTGCCAGCTTCGGCCAATCAATGACGGTCGTGCCCTTGGAGGGATCCTCATGGCCGGTGACCACGGTCATTGTGGAGGCCAGGGTACGATGCGTTACAGGAATGCCCGCGTAGGCTGGGACGGCGACAGCGGCTGTCACGCCCGGCACGACTTCGAACGGCACTCCCGCCGCCGCAACAGCTTCGGCCTCTTCCCCGCCTCGCCCGAAGACGAAGGGATCTCCGCCCTTCAACCGCACCACGACTTGCCCCGCCTGCGCACGCTCGATCAACAACTGATTGATTTCCGTCTGATCTTGGTACCGGCCGCGCCCCCGTCGTCCCACATAGATCCGCTCCGCGTGCGCGGGCGCATGGTCCAGCAGCACCGGATTCGCGAGGTAATCGTACAGGACGACGTCGGCATGCTCAAGGCATTCCTTGCCCTTGACCGTCAACAGCCCTGGGTCTCCGGGACCTGCACCCACCAGATACACGATGCCACGACGTGTACGTGTCATGGAGCCTTTCCATAAATTGCCCGCAGTATGCGATCGCCTCCCCGCGCAAGTAACCGCTCCGCAAGCTGGATACCCATCGAGCGCGGATCATCAGCGGTGCCCGTGACCCGATCGCGGATGACTTCTTTGCCGTCAACGCTGGCCACCAACCCCTCAAGCACGACCTCGGCGCCGGCGATGGTGGCGTAGGCTGCAATCGGGACCTGGCAGCCTCCCTGCAATCGGTGCAGCAGGGCGCGTTCGGCCATAACCGTGGTGCGCGTAGGCGCGTGTTCGAGCTTGCTTAGCACATCGCGCACGAAGACATCATCGCATCTGCCCTCGATCCCCAATGCGCCCTGACCAATCGCCGGCAGACTGATTTCCGGTGCAAGGTATTCGGTAATTTCCCGTTCCCATCCCAAGCGGCGCAACCCCGCAGCGGCCAGCACGATCGCATCGAACTGTCTCTCGCGCAATTTCCTCAGTCGGGTATCCAGGTTGCCCCGCAGCATGCTGATCGAAAGATCCGGCCTGGCCTGAAGCAACTGGGCCTGACGCCTGAGACTGCTCGTCCCGACCCTCGCCCTCGATGGCAAGTCCTTGAATCGTTTGCCATCGCGACTAATCAGGGCGTCGCGCGCGTCCTCGCGGAACGGGATACAGAGCAGATCCAATCCAACGGGCAATTCGGTCGGGACATCCTTCATGCTATGGACGGCCAGATCAATTTCGCCTGAGAGCAAAGCTTCTTCGATTTCCTTGACGAACAATCCCTTGCCCCCGATCTTCGCCAGAGGCACGTCGAGGATTTTGTCGCCGGAGGTTTGGATCCGACGCAACGTGACGGTCACGTGGGGAACTAGTTCCTGGATTCGGGCTTGTACCCACTCGCTCTGATGAACCGCCAACTTGCTGCCGCGCGTTCCCAGGACCAACGTCGAGCGCTTTTGCATCACGCCGGTCATGTCAGCGGTTCGCGTCCGGCTCAGGAGGATAGACCAGCGGAGGATGCCGGACTCCGGGAAGTTTCTCGTCCGCCGACACGGAGGGTGCAAGACTCGTTGCGGCCGACGGCGGGCTGCTCGACGCCGGTTGCATGATCAACGTGCGATAGGAGGACGACACCAGGAGGTAACTGATCAGACCCAATACCGAGAGCAGATAGACCAACACATCCCATCGAAATCCGCCCTCCACCCGGTAGTCGTAGCCACAGGAGGGGCAATCAGGCAACGGATCATGTCCCAAATAGGCTTTTCGGCATTTGGGACACGTGAACAGCTTCGGGCCTTTCCCTACCAACCCCATGACGTCTCCATCGGATTACC
>JAICVE010000459.1 GCA_025935475.1 Nitrospira sp.
ACCGTCTCAAAGGGAAAAGTCATTTCCTTGGAGTACACACTCAAGCTCGAAGACGGCAAAGTCGTGGACACAAATGTCGGGGGAGATCCCCTGACCTTTACTCAAGGCAACAATCAGATTATCCGTGGCGTCGAGTCAGCCCTTGAAGGAATGGAAGTCGGACAAGCCAAACAGGCCGTCGTGCCTCCTGTGGAAGGGTACGGAGATCCAGACCCCGGCGCGTTCCACGAAATGCCGAAAGAGAACCTTCCTCAAGAAATTCAGGTGGGCACTCAGCTCCATGGGAAAGACACCAGCGGCCGCGAAATTCGACCGATTGTGTCAGCCATCAAAGACGAAACCGTTCTTTTGGATTTCAATCATCCCCTTGCCGGCAAGACACTGTACTTCGACTTGAAGGTCGTAAACGTTCGCTAACTGTCCCTTATCGTTCTTGTCTATCCGGCCTGTCCGGTAGGATCACGCCGGATAGACAAGACGCTGGCAGTGGCTTCCTCTAAGAACCTTTCCCTCAATACGCAGCCCTCCCGGTCGGGCCTCATGCTCGCATCCTCCACGTTTGTAGGACTTCTCTGATAGGCCACAGGCCTGGGCTCGATACCATTTGTATGCTTTCGTCCTGGTTTGAGCGGAATTGTGCAGAATTGGCTGCGGGGCTTGGCGTGGCCGGTCACGTAAACCAAGACACAGTGGTCATTAAGAAATCACTCCCTTCGGTATGCACCTTGCTCGTGGGTAGCAGGCAGGTGGCTCGGCCTCTTTCCTAAGGAGGTGATTCAATGAGAGCTCTTACTGCTGATCTTCATGAGAAGCGATGGATTCCCCGACACCAGATGATTGTCCCAATCCATTGCCAGTTGGCCCGAAACGATGAATCCGGCTCCGGATGGGTCAGAGACTTTTCGAGCATTGGCGCCAGTGTGATCAGCAACCTCTCACTGGCGGCTGGTGATGAATTGACACTCACCTTGCCTAAGGATGGTCGCCCTGAAATGATCATTGCCGCGACGGTGCGGTGGAATCAGGGTCAGCTTCTTGGGGTTGAATTTAAGCACACGCCGAGGCATTAAAGCGTCTGCACTCAGACTCGCGGGCACTTCCGAATCCTCACCTTGTAGGCGATCGCTGATAGACAACACCTTACAAGCTTTCACGTGATAGGCATCAGCGATGACGCACAACACCGCTTCGCACTGCCGTGGGAGCGGATTTCTGACTCTATTGTAGTAGGCTTCCAACTCTCATGTCAGAACAGCTCACGGCAGAGCGGATCATTGCATTGCTGGATTTGAAACCGCATCCAACATGCGGCTTCGTCGCGGAAACCTACCGGGCGCAGGAACGCATCCCCGACGAGGCATTGCCCACTGCATATGCCGGAAGCCGGCCGTTTGCGTCGGTGCTCTATTTCATGGTGACCGTCGATGCCCAGATCCGTCTACACCGCATACGGTCCGACCAGATGTATCACCACTATCTGGGTGACCCGCTGGAAGTGCTTCTGCTCTACCCCAACGGCACAGGCGAGATCACAATCATCGGTCCTGATTTGGTTGCCGGCATGCGCCCGCAGGTGCTGATTCCCGGCGGACGTTTCATACGTCTCGTTTGCAAACACTCAACGTACGGACGGGATTCGCATTGCTTGGCACGACCGAGTGGCCAGGGTTTGAACCAGCCGATCTCGAACGGGCGGACCCAAGGAAGCTGATCGCGGTCTATCCTGCCCTCCGCCGCAAGATTAAAGCACCCAGGACTCATGGCGCGGATAGTGGCTAAACAGGCGGAAGGAAACTGTCATGAGCCGACCAGAAGAATGAACCAATGAGACGATTAGGCGACCCGAACGCGGATCAACCCACCCGTGATCGCCGTCTTGAGCAGCTGCGCAGTGTTTGAGACTCGCATTTTTTTCATCATATTCGCGCGGTGTGCCTCAACGGTCTTGACGCTGATCTTCAGTCGCTGCCCAACCTCCTTATTCTTAAAACCGGCCCAAATGAGCTCGAGAATTTCCTGCTCCCTCAACGTCAATGATTCTGGTCGTTTGGCCCTCGGGGGAGGCTGTATGTCAGCGGGCGCCATACGACGCATCGGTTTTGGTCTTCGTCGTTCCATGCTTACTCCCTTTCTATCGTTCGTCGAAAGTCTCCGTACGAGCTAGAGTCTAGGAGTGTAATCATCCGCTTCGCCTCCATATACTAGGAATCTCCCTAAGCATCTCTTTCGACGCAGCGCGAAGTTTCCCTCCAGCGCGTGTAGAGAGGGTGCTCGCAAATCTGCTTAAACACTAAATTATTTCATCTAGGTAGGCTCTTGCCGCGAGTCGAGACTTCGGCCTACAATCAGGTCTCCAAGGACCTCCAAGGAGAGACAGGCCAATGCGCTA
>JAICVE010000247.1 GCA_025935475.1 Nitrospira sp.
CGGCCAGCGAGCATCCCGAGCTCAACACGGGACAGTCCAGCCGCTCGTTCATCGACTACTTCGTCGATACCAATGCCTTGGATGCACTGGATGCCATGTTGCTGGAATCCAGGCGTTCGCTGCTCGCCGGTATGGGGATTCCTGTCGACCGGCAGGATCAAGAGATGCGCGGCCGGTTGCCGGTCAACGACCGCGATCAATGCGGCTGCGAGGTACGCCACATTGCGCTTCGACAGCTCATGTATGCGGGAGAGGAGACGGAAGGTTTGGCCGAGCGCGTCACGCAGATCAAGACCAAGTTCTGGATCGGCGAGGACGAGCAGAATGATTTGTTCACCGCTGCAAAGCTGCTGATGAAACGAGTCGATGAAAAGAAGCTGCTCACGGAAGAGTCATTGAAGTTGTCGTGCGCCGTTGAGAAAGATGGGAAATAGGATGGGACAATGACGCTCTCTTACCGAAGGGGCGCCGCTAGCGGCGACGGCGCCAGTGGTGCCGCCAGAGGTGAGGGACCGAGTGGCTTCGCCAGCGGTGACGGTGCCAGCGGGGTCGCCAGCGGAGACTGTGGCAAGGGCATGGTCAGCGGTGATTGAGGCAACGGAGCTGCCAGAGGCGATGGCGGGAGTGGCGTGGCCAGAGGCGATTGCGGCAGCGGCGCGGCCAAGGGAGACTGCGAGCCTGGCGGAGGGGAGGCGGACTGTGTGCCCGGTGTCGGAGAAGGAACCAGTGCAGACGGGATCGAGGCACTATTGTGTGCGTTATCGTGTGCGTTCATGGATTGTTCGACCGAGGGCAGATGTCGGTTCGACGGGTAAAGCTGCCTGGCTCGACTCAGCAGCTCATTGATCTGTCGCACTCTCGCCGGCGTCACATAGGCATATCCCGTCAGGGCTTGCGCCACAAGGTCGTCGGCTTGCATCTGGTTGAGCAATTGCTGCCTTTGAAGCGTGAGTGCGTGCACCTGCTCTGCGGTATTGGCGGTGGCCAAGGCCACATTGGCGGCGTCGAGCTGCTGACGGAGCTGTTCGGCCTCAGTTCTGAGTGAGGCGAGTTCGTGTGTGGCGCGTTCGTTTTCTCGAAGCGCATTGATGGCTTGGATGACTTCATTCTGATCGACCTGCGCGGTGAGATCGACATGGATCACGACGCCGCCGTCCTCGAGGCGTGTACGGGTCTGTTGGTTGAGCACAGTGACAATACCGGCGGTATACGTCCGGATCTCATCGCGCGTCACATCTAGGTGTTTCACTTCGGTCACGCTTTCGAGATACATGGCCACTTGCTCGAGCGCTTGCCGTTTGGCGGCCTCAATGGTCATACGCGTGGCATCCATTTTTGTGTCATGCTCTCCCATTCGATAGTCAGCGGTGGCGGTCACGATTCGGACCGCCGGTTCTTGCCGCTGAGGGCGCGCCAGGGCCTCGGGCTCCAAGGCCACGGCTTCGCCGCGATATTTTTCGGGGATCGAATACCATTCAGTGGTGAAGGTGAGCGTACCGGAATCGTCTTTATAACGGTAGATCTGGTTTCCCGCGAAGACCGGAGCGGTCGCGGTGATGAGGAAGAAGACGATGATGCGAGACCACAGGCGCATAATCCGTCCCCATTCACCATACCACGTGCGGCGGGGTGAATGCCGCATGGATTGACTTGGTTGTCACTGCTCGTTATAAGACCGCGAAGGCGTCATGGATGGCCGGACTCCCCTTGTCCCGGAGAGGCAGCATGGACGATGCCGATCCACAGACCACCTACCGCCATCTCCTCGATCTGTGGACATCGGGCGTCCGGGATTACCACAGCCTCCTGTCTGACTATCTCACGGCCAATTCGATTTTTGTCGCGGCCATCGGGTTTCTTCTCGCCCGGCAACCCCTGACACTGATATTCACACTGCTGGTCATTATCCTGTGCCTCTTCGGCGTGCTCATGACATTGCAGATGGCCATCGTGCTTGGCCGTTTCTCGGCCCAAACCGCCCTGTGGGAATGGCGTCTCCGAGGTATCGAAGGCGATGCCCGCTGGAACCAGCCGAAACTCTTTCTCGATCTTCACCGATACCGGGACCAGCACGAAGCCCTCGCCGAGAAGGGCAACGACCCGACGGTGCTTCAGCCGAATTGGGCACTCCGCCAACAGCATCGGTGGTGGGCTCGCCGTGATGTCAGCTTTCCCTTGTTCTTCGGTACGGTGTACCTGCTGTTCCTCGTCTGGAGCCTTACGCAACTTGTCGCCTAGCAGTCACTTGTTCTTGGAGCGCCGAAGATGGCTGGTCTGCTGTTGCTGATCGCGCTGAGCGTGCTCGAAGGAACCACGGCGGTGGCCGGGCCGGAATTCCATCCGTCCTCCGTCGAGAAGGGCGTCTTTTTGGTGGCGAGCCCGTCGCTGAACGATCCGAATTTCCGACAAACGGTCGTGCTGGTCCTTGAGCACGGTCCCGAGGGAACGCTCGGCGTGATTTTGAATCGCACCACAGAGGTGCTCCTCTCTGAGGCGTTGCCCGACGTTGGGGCGCTCAAAGGGACGACGCACCGACTTTTTGCCGGCGGTCCGGTCCAACCAAACATCATGCTGCTGCTGTCACGTTTGAAGGAGCCTCCACCGAACATGCGACCGGTCTTCGATAGCGTGTATGTGGGAGGGAATCCAGACGTGTTGGAACGCCTCATCAAGCAGGCCGGTCCCGCGGCCAGGTTTCGGGCGTTTGCCGGCTATGCGGGGTGGGCTCCGGGGCAGCTCGGATTTGAAATGCTTCAAGGATCGTGGGCGGTCCTGCCTCCGGAAAGCAACTTCTTTGAGAAAGATCCCTCATCACTCTGGCCAGACAGTATCGCTCAGCTTCAAGCACCGAGAGTGATTTCCCATCAGCGAGAACGAGAGAGTGAGTTCAGGTGTCTCGCGAGTGATTGCATTCCTGAGAGTGAGTGTCTAGGCTGTTTGCCGTGACGAGGCTTCGAGACATGTGTGTTCCTCTCGGTCGGAATGTTAAAAAAGCCGCCAAGGTGCTGGGCGCCCACGAATGAACATGCGGCGCTGGTCACATCGAAGCCACTTGTCGATCGTGATGTCGATCGCGCTCTCACTCGTGGCTTGCGCGAAGTCCTTTGACATGTCCGGTGACCGCCTCACGCCGCTTGGACCAGAGTGGGGCGTCGTGATCGGCTCAGTATTGGTCAAACAGGCAAAGCTCGCGGACAAGAGCATGAAGTCCGACGCCGATATGCCGACCTACGAATTTGACATCGTCCAAAGTCAGCCCGGCGATCCAGAGGGCGAAAGTCCCTATGCGGAACGGTATCAACTCCAGGCCAAAGTGGGAGAAGAGCGGATGTTCATCTCCAGGTTGCGCACGGGCAGGTATCTGGTGAAAAACTTTGCCAAGGAGGGGATCACAGGCACCGGCGGCGACCTTGAACTGATCTTCGATACGATGGCAGGAGAAGTTCGCTACATCGGCCGGCTGCTCGTGGAAGTTCCTCAGCGCGTATCGCGCGGAAAAGAGTATCGATTCATCGTGGAAAACGCCCGTGAGGGGACGTTGAGAAAGATGTCGGATCGTCACGCGGAGCTGGCCGCTCAGGCGGTCGATGCTCCAATGCGATCGCGTGAGTCATCGGCACCCTGAACACAGGATCGGGTCATGCATCGACATTGTCGTGGGCGCTTGGGGAAGCGCGTGCGCTCTATCGGCGTGTGGGCCGTAGCGTGGTGGTGGATCGTATGCTCGGCTGGTGAGATCGCGCGGTCGGCGGTGGCTGACGACGAACACATGCATGGTGCGGTAGAAGCCATGACGCCTCATCAACCGCATACGGGACCGCATATGAAATGGACAACGTTGCGGCCGGTGGGCGCCGGCGATCCCGAACAGGCCAACCGCATCGTGCAGACTCTCCGGCAGGCGTTGAGCAAGTACAAGGACTATCACGTGGCGGTGGACGAGGGGTTCCTCCCAATGCACCCCGAGCGCAAGCCGCGGCATTATCATTTTGCCAATAAAGAGCGCCGCCATCTGGCCCGCATACAGTTCGACGCGGCCCAACCCACCTCACTGCTCTATAAAACAACCAGCGATGGGTATGAACTTGAAGGGGCGATGTTTACGGCGCCGCGGGGGATGACCGAGAATGAGCTGAACGAGCGCATTCCGTTGAGCATCGCGCGATGGCATGCCCACGTGAATATTTGTCTCGCGCCCGATGGCGGTGGACGTCGCATCAGCCGCAGACAGTTCGGCTTCAAAGGCACCATCGCCGACGAATCCGAGTGCCGGCAAGCCGGAGGACAGTTCGTTGCACAAGCGGGAGGATGGATGATCCATGTCTACCCCTTCGAGGCGACCGCTGAGAAAATTTGGACGCACTAGCGCTTCGATCGGCTGGCCCGCGGCGATCCGGGGATCGCCGCGAGTGCCGATGATGATGAGAGGAGATGAGCCTGTCGTGCATTACTGCGGACTGTCGACGTCGATAATCGTCAAGCTGACGAGAAGTGGTTTGCCTGCCAGCGGATGGTTGTAGTCCATCACTGCGTCGGTATCGGACATTTGCGTAATGGTGGCCTGCTGGCCGGTCCTTCGATCTTCGATGATGTCGCCGGTCTTGACTCCACTGGGGAGTTCCTTGGTGGGCACGACAGTTTTTTTCTTCGAATCGTACGCCCCGAAGGCCTGATCTTCGCTGAGCTTGACTTCTGTCTTATCGCCTCTCCGCATACCGGAAACCGCCTGCTCGAGTGCCGGCAGCATCTGGTGTTGCCCCTGGACGAATTGACTGAGATCTCGGACCTCGATTCGATCGTCGCCAGGAACCGTAATCTGGTACAAGAGGGTCACCTTCGCCCCGTCGGTAATCGGAACGGA
>JAICVE010000010.1 GCA_025935475.1 Nitrospira sp.
CAATGAAGCCATGTATCGGGTCTTTTTGCAGGCCATCTCGTCTGCCCGCAGTTCGATCCTGATTTCTACACCCTATCTCCTCCCCGGTGAGCAGCTCACGAGTGGCTTGCTCAAAGCCTCCCAACGTGGAGTTCGCGTCCGTGTGCTGATCCCCAGTGTGGAGAGGGGCTCGGGAGTCGAATTTGTGACGCAAGCGTCTCAACGGGACGCGTTCGGTCCGTTGTTGGACGGCGGCATTCAGTTGCATGAATATGCTCCCGCCCTGCTCCACACGAAAATGATGATCATCGACGGCACCTGGGCGACGGTCGGCAGCGCCAACTTTGACAACCGATCGATGGCGATGAACGACGAGCTGAATGTGATGTTCTATGATCAGACCATTGCCCAGCGGTTGGAGGAAATTTTCGTGGAGGATGTCTCCCATTCCCACAAGCTCACCCGTGAACACTTGGAACACCGTGCATGGCTGCATCGAGCGTTGAGCGTGTTGCTGAGTCCATTCCACGCGTGGTTTTGATGTGTGCGGTTATTCCTCTCTGAGGCTTTCTCCGACAGGCTGCCGTGCAGCCCAGCGTGCAGGCAGGTAGCCGGCCATCCAGGCAGCACCGATAGCCAACACGACGGCCTGAACGAGCACTTCCACAGGAACCGTCATGCGGATCGTCCATCCGAACGATTGCTTGTTGATGACGACAATCAAGACCCAAGCCAGCGCCAGCCCTCCGGCGACGCCCAGCAGGGCGCCGATCAGGCCTAAATAAATGGCCTCCCACTGGACGAGCCGCTCGACTTGAGCACGGCTGGCTCCGATCGCCCGCAGAGTCGCCAACTCGCGTCGACGTTCCAAGACAGCCGTGACCAGCGTATTGACGATTCCGAGCACGGCAACGAAGACGGCGATCGCCTCAAGCACATAGGTCAGAACAAACGTGCGGTCAAAAATAGTGAGGATCTCTCGGCGAAGCTCTCCATTGCTGATCATGAGCGGCGGCGCCAGCGAACTTTCCTGGCTGTGGAGCGTTTCGGCGATGAGACGCTTGACCCGTGCTTCGTCCGCACCGGGACTGAGGTAGAGCGCGAACACCGTAATACGATCGTCGTTCCACAAGCGACGATAGAGCGTTCGCTCCATGACCATCTTTCCACCGTCGGTCGCATAGTCGTAAAAGACGCCTTCGACGGGAACGGTGTGCGGTCCAGCAGGCGTAGTGATGGTCACTATTCCACCTCGCTCGAGATTCAGCCTGTTGGCCAGCACTTCGGAGACCACCACTCCGCCCGTTTCGGCAGCTCGCCTGAGAACGCTTGCCCAGTCGCCGTTGACCATCAGGTAGCGGCCACGTTCTGCATGAAGCCGCAAATCGCGCGACACCAATGCCGCCGGCTGCCCCCCTACGTCCACCTGCACATCGCGATAGGTGTCGACCGCCGCCACTCCCTCGATGGCCGTCAGAGCGGGAAGCCATGAGCCGGGCAATGTTCGGGACGCGTGTCCGGCCTGCTTGCCGTGCAACCATGCGGGCGGCGCGATGATGAGATCGGCCATGACGGTTTGATCGACCCAGGCCTCGACCGTATCACGAAAACTTCTGACCATGACGACCACGCCGATCATGATGGCGAGTCCGACTAGCAAGGCGGACACGGTCACGGCATTTCGCCCAGGATGACGCGCCGCATGGTCAGCCGCCATTCGCTTAAGATTTCCGGAAAGCGCCGGGCTTTGCCCGGTCCGCTGCATCGCCCATCGCCATGCGGCGATACATACGGGCGAGAGACAGGCGAACGCTCCCAACAGACACAAGGTCGCCGCATACCCGAGGATGGGCAGGCCCCTTATGGGCGGACCTTGAGCGAAGAGTATTCCGGTCACCATCAAGAATAGGCTGCATCGCACGTATCGGCCACTTCGGATCGTCTCAGTTTGTTCGTAGTCCCCTGGGGCAAGCGCCTTAGTGATCACCGTACGGCTGGCATCCATGCTGGGTCCGATCGCTCCAGCCATGGATACCACCACGCCGACCAGGATGCCTTGGGCCACAAATGCCAAACTGTGTGCATCGAAGCCGGCGAAGGTTCCGTTCGAGGTCAACGGCACATAGAGATCGCTGATGGTGCGACTGACGAACATCACCAGGCCTCGTGCCAGCCAGAGCCCTCCGACAGCACCCAGCGCGCCGCCGATCAAGCCAAACACCCCGGCTTCCAACAGGAACAGGGCCGCCACGCGCCGTTCCGTCATGCCGAGGGCTCGGTAGATACCGATCTCGCGCCGTCGTTGAGCCACCGAAAAACTCATGGTGTTGTAGACCAGGAACATGCCGACCAACAAACCGACCCAGCTGAGGACGGCCAGATTCAGTTGAAACGCCCCCACCATGCGTTCCACCTGGGCGGTGCGTTGAGCCGGCCGCTCGACGACGACAGAGGGCGGAAGCACCTCCCGCAGGGCGACGGCAACGTCATCGGCCGTGTGGTCAGGCGCCGTCACGATTTCGATCCGGTCCAGCTTGCCGATCATGTCGAACGCCACCTGCGCCGTGGCCACATCCATGATCACCACCCGATTCCAGTAGGACCCCGGCCGATCGGCACCCTCGACTAGGCCCGCCACGCGCACACGCATCAACCGGGATCCGGCCCTGGCCTCGAGCGTACTTCCCCGTCGCAGGTTCCAGTCGGCACCCAACTGTCGTCCGACATACACACTGTCGCGCTTCAGCAAATCATTCAATGCGTCCTCGCCTGCACCTCTTTCAAGGCGGAAACCGAGTTGATCGGCTTCGGCAAGAAGATCCAGTCCGTAGACCTGGACGCTTTCCGGACCATGTGGGCCTTCCCGGAACATCAGCGCTTCCTCAATCAGAGGCGACGCCTTGACGACACCTGGCGTCTTCCGGATGACTTCGAGCACAGTTTCGTCGAGTCCAAGATCATGGGCCGATACTTCCAACGCGGCGGATCCCGCGACCGTCACCACCGCCTGCTCAAACCCACGGAGGACCTCGACATTGGCTGCGGTAATGGCGACCGACGCCAACACGCCGAGGGCCACACCGGTCACCGTCAGGCCGGTTCGGAACGGCTGCTGAAAGGCATGAGCGCGGATCAACGTTCGCGCGAGGACGATCAAAGCGGTCATTGGTGGATACTACCTAGTGGAACTGCGTAGCCAATTCAATGGTGCCACCTCTGCCAAGGCCAGCGTTCATGCGGCTTTGCACAAATTGGCAGTTTCGTTTACAGACTTCCAGACCTTTGTTAGACTCGCTTCAAGTTATCGCTGGTCCATCAAGGTGAGAAAACAATGAAGACCGTGTTGCGACGCAAACCCGATGCGCTGATCGAGGAGCCCGTCGATCTCGATTTACTGACCCCCAGACAACGAGACATTTTGCGGCTGGTCTCCATAGGCCATACCAACCGCGAGATTGCGAACATGCTGCAAATCAGCGTGCGCACGGTGGAAGTACATCGCTTTAATTTGATGCGAAGGCTAAACGTGCGGAACGTGGCACAACTACTGAGGCGAGCGCTTCAACTCGGATTGTTGTCCAAATCCTTCGGCAAGTAATCTCAAGCTGCTGAAAAACCCACTCTCTTCACCCGCCCAACCCAATCGCGTCGAGACGCGCTTCTTCCCAAGCTTCGTTCTCGCATCGCCTAGATATTCGCTCCTTCTCCTTCGCTCGCTCGGCCGCCCGCGGATTGAAGCGTCCCGGCGCTTCGGGGTGGGAGGGTGGATCTAGAGGGCTTTTTGAGCAGCTTGTTATAACTCTTTCAACCTCCCTCTGCACTCTTCAGCCGACTTGTAGCCCTTCCGTTCAAGACAGGCGGCCAGTTCCTTCTCCAGGCGTGCAAAGACTTCGACGCCTTCCTCGACCAGCGCCGTCCCCACTTGCACGGCAGAGGCGCCGCACAGCAGATGCTCAAACGCATCCAGTCCGCTCACGACGCCGCCCGTCCCGATAATCGGCATGGTCCCTTTGAAGTGCTTGTAAAACGCGCGGACGTTGGCCAGTGCGATGGGTTTAATGATGGCCCCACCCAGCCCGCCGAATCCGCCCTTCGGTTTAATCACGACCGCTTCTTCATTGGGGTCGACCACCAGCGCGTTTCCGACAGAGTTGATCAGATTGAGGAAATCCACGCCGCAATGGCCGATGGCCTCTCCCATGAGCTGATGGTGCGCCGGATCAAAATACGGCGGTAGCTTGACGCCCATCGGGACGGTGATCAGCGGGCGCACCCGTTTCATGAGACGTTCTGAAGCCTCCGCATCGTAGCCGATTTGCGGCTTGCCGGGGATATTCGGACAAGACAGATTCACTTCGATGAGATCGGGGCCCGCTTCGTTGATGGCCCGCGCAATGGCTGGAAAATCGTCTTCGCAGAGTCCGGCCACGCTGGCGATGACCGGCTTGCCGAACTGTTTCAATTGCGGAATCAACTCGGCATACATACGGTACCCCAGGTTCGGTAGCCCCATGGAGTTGATCGAACCCCCTGAGAACCCGTAGTACCGCGGTAGAGGATTACCCTGCCGGGCCTCGACGGTCATGGACTTCGTGACGATCGCCCCCGAGCGGGAACGGCCCAGCGCGGACAGCTCCTCGTGCGTCACGCATACGGCGCCAGACGCATTCATGAAACAGGCCGGAAATTTCACTCCGGCAATGGTCACGGTCAAATCCATTAGGCTCCTTGAGCCGCGGTCACGTGCATCGTCCGCGTCGTGAGCCGTCCATCCTTCATCGCCCAGACGTAGTCGGCGGCGTCAGCGGCGGCCGCGCTATGAGTGACCAGGAGGACCGTGTGACGAAACTGGTCGACTAACTGCCGCAACAGCCCGATGATTTCCGCGCCGTGCTGCGAATCGAGATTTCCCGTCGGCTCGTCGGCAAGAACGATCTTGGGCCCATGGACGATTGCCCGTGCCACTGCAACGCGCTGCTGCTCTCCCCCCGAAAGCTCGCTCGGCCGATGCGCGGTGCGGTGCGTCATCCGCACCAGCCCCAAGACCTGAGCCACGCGTTCCCGGACTCTGAGTCCCTGCTCGCCCCGCAGCAAGAGTGGAAAGGCGACGTTCTCTTCGACGGTCAGACCGGGGATCAGGTGGAAGGCCTGAAAGACGATGCCGATGGACTGCCGGCGAATCTCGGTCCAATCCTCTGAGCTGAAACCGGAGGTTGATCGTTGGTCGAGCTGGATTGTTCCGGAGGTCGGCACATCGAGACCGGCGATCAGATTGAGCAGGGTGCTCTTGCCGCAACCGCTCGGGCCAACAAAGGCACAAAAGGTTCCAGCCGAGACATCGAGACTCACGCGATCCAACCCACAGATACGGGCGTCTCCTCTGGTATAGATTTTCGATACCTCTGTGAGTGTAACCATCGGCGAGACAGCGCTTTGGCGCGTAGTGTCGTATATCACACCAATTCGTGACACGACAACCTTGACAGCCGACGCCGGTTCCCCTAAACGTGTCCCATGATGCCCCCTGGCGTGCTGGATGTGCTGGGAATATGCCGGCTGGCGCTCCGCGCTCTGCTTCCCATCGATTGCATCAGTTGTGCGCGGCCGTTGCGCATGGATCCAGTTCCCTATGTCTGTGACGTCTGCTGGAACCTCATTACACCGATTTCAGGACCTCGTTGCTCGCGCTGCGATCAACCCTTCGCCTCGAACGCTGCGAACACTTGGTCACCAACCCATCGCTGCCAACCCTGTCTTGAGCGGCCTCCGGCGTACGATCGCGCGTGGACACTGTATCCGTATATTCCACCCCTCCAGGATGCGATTTGTGCGCTCAAATACCGGCACGCGTTTGGGCTCGCGAGACCATTGGCAGCATTGATGATTCGCGCCTTACCGGAACAGCTGGAAGTCGACCTGATCGTGCCTGTCCCACTACATCCTTCCAGACTGCGGGCGCGCGAATTCAACCAGTCTCTGCTAATGGCTGATCGCCTGGGAAAATATCTTATGCGACCGATATCCACAACGGCTCTCGTCCGCACTGTCGCCACAGAACCACAAACCTCTCTCACGCGGCAGGAGCGTCTGCGGAACCTGCGCCGTGCATTTACAGTCCGCCATGCGGAGTCGTTTGACGGACGGCGCGTCCTGCTCGTCGACGATGTCTTCACCACCGGAACGACGCTCAATGAATGCGCCAAAATCTTGCGTTCTGCCGGCGCGGCGTCGGTCTCGGCGCTCACGCTGGCGCGGACAATGGATTCCAGACTGGTACCAGACCGACTTTTGGCGGAGCACGGCGCGCGGAGGTTTACGAGCCCAAGGAGTTAACGGTGCCGATCTACGAATATCGCTGTCTGGATTGTCGCAAGCGAAGCAGCATTCTTCTCCTGAGCCGTACCGCTTCTCCTCCCCCGGTGTGTTCGCATTGCCAAAGCGCCCGGCTCGAACGGTTGCTGTCTCGTTTCGCTGCTCCGAAATCCGAAGAGGCGAGGATGGAGTCCTTGGCCGACGACGAGACGCTCGCCGGCCTGGACGAACAGGATCCGGCAGCCATGGAGCGCCTGATGAAGCATATGGGCAACGAAATGGGTGAAAACTTCGGCAATGAAATGGCGGAAACCATTGACTCCTCAGATGAAAACCGTTCCGACCTGGACGAATCTGACGGTGTGTGACATACATTGTCATATAAATTCGCTTGACATATGTCATTGATTTTCTTACCCTGATGGCAATCCTGGAGCGGTATCCCCTATGGCCATCTTCAGATGGTTGTCCAATGGCAAGAGAACCCAACAGCGAACTGATGACGGCGGAGGAGACGTGCCGCTACCTGAAGATCACCCAACGGACACTCTACCGCTATCTTCAGAGCCATCAGATACCCGCCTTCAAGCTGGGGAAAGAATGGCGATTCGTACGTTCGGATCTGGAGCAGTGGATCCGAGAGCGCACCAGACGTCCGATGGTGTCCTGAAAGAAACCTCGCACTGATGTTTGCCGGCGAATACCACTGTAAGCTTGACGAAAAGGGGCGATTCATTGTTCCCTCGCCCATCCGGGAACAGATCGAATCGCAAGGACAATCCGTGGTCTTTTTAAAGGGCCCGGAAGAATCCATCCTCATCTATTCGATGAAAGAATGGGAACAGGTGCTCGAACGGACGAAGAGCACGCTCGATGAGGAGCAAAGCCGGCTCTTCATGCATTTCGTGGTGTCGGAGGCAGGGACTTCAGAAATCGACAAGGCTGGCCGGATCTTGATCCCGGGAAAGCTGCGAAAACTGGTGCCGCTGGACGAGGATCAGGAAATCATTCTCGTCGGTCTTTACCATCGCATGGAGATCTGGAATCCCAGCGAATGGCGGCGCTATATTGCGCGCTCCGAAGACCGTTACGAACAGAATATGGCCAAAATTCTCAATCTCCTCTAGGTCAGCGTTGAGCCACCCTCCCGAATGTGCGTTCTTGGCTTCTCGTGCTCGCGTGAATTGGTATTCCTGAACGCTCGCGAACGCTATGCCCACGTACCGCCGACCGATCTCGATCCCGATTTCCAAACTTCCGCTTCATCTCGTCGAGCTCCACCGCGATGCTCCTGCCGCCGGACGGGGAAGAGCTGCCAAGCGACCGTTCTCGCCGCCTCAATTGACAGACTGTCCAGTGCACCTTGATCCGGGACAGCAGTCAATCGCGTTCACATTGCCCGTTCCGCCCAGCATCAATCATCAATACGCGACCGTAAACGGGCGCCGCCTGCTCTCATCGACCGGCCGTTCCTACAAGGCCCAGGTGGGAGAACTCGTCTGGTTGACCCTGACAGGAGTCCCTCATCGCACTGCCCTTCTGTCCCACCTGCAGTCGAGGTGTCTCGCTCTCTCGATTCGCTTTTATTTTACGTCTGCCTTACGGCGTGATGTGGATGGGGGGCTAAAGATTGCGCAGGATGCGCTGTGCGAAGGTCTTGGATTGAACGATAACCGGATTGTCGAAACGCACTTGTACAAGCACGTGGACCGGGAAAACCCGCGGATTGAAGTCCTCCTCATGCCGGCGGTCCTTTCGTAGTCGCCGGAAACCCACCGAGAATCTGCCGCAGTCACTCGTATCGCAACGCTTCGATGGGATTGAGCCGCGAGGCTTTGTTGGCGGGATAGAGGCCAAAAAAGAGTCCCACCGCGAGGGAAAACACGAACGCCACGATAATCACGTCGATCGAGATGACGGTGGGCCAGCCGGCCACCACGGTCGTCAGTTTCGCCCCAATCACGCCCAACACAATCCCTATCACCCCTCCTAACAGGCTCAAGGTCATGGCCTCGATGAGGAACTGCATCAGCACATGACCGCGCTTGGCGCCAACGGCCATGCGGACGCCGATCTCTCTCGTCCGTTCGGTGACGGACACCAGCAGGATGTTCATGATGCCGATCCCCCCCACCAGCAGCGAAACAGACGCGATGGAGAAGAGCATCACGGTCAGCGTCTGGCTGGTGCCTTCTTGAACGCGACCGATATCCACCTGCGTTTTCACCGTAAAGTCGTCGTTTTGCTCGCCTTGCAGCCGATGGCGCGCTCTAAGCACTTCGCGAATGCGATCGACGGCCTCGGGGAGGTCCTCCGCCCTGTCGGTGGACGCGAACATCGCGCCGATCGAGCCCAGAAACGCCGTGCCGAACACCTTGCGCTCCGCCGTCGTGAAGGGAATGAAGATGACGTCATCCTGATCTGAGCCCTGGGCCGACTGACCCTTCGGTGCGAGGACGCCGATCACACGAAACGGCACGTTCTTGATGCGAATGACGGCCCCCACCGGCTCTTCGCCGTCTTCGAACAAGTTGTCTACGATCGTCTGTCCGATGAGTGCAACGCGAGCGGCACTGTCGAGATCCGCCTGGGTGAACGGTCCCCCGCTCGAAAACGACCAGTCGCGGATCGTGAGATAACTGGGCGAGATTCCGTTGATCGGACCGTTCCAGTTCTTGTTCCCATTGACAATCTGCATGGCATCGCGTTTCGCCCATCCCGTCTCCGCGAGCAGGGGAATCTTTTTTCTCAGATCCAACGCATCGGCAACAGTTAATGTCACGGCGCCGCCTTGGCTGCTGCGCACGCCGCTGACGGTCGTGGCGCCTGGCCAGATGATGATGACGTTGGTGCCCATCGTCGCGATTTGCGCCTGCACCGCCCGCTTTGCGCCTTCCCCGATGCCGACCATGGCGATCACCGCTCCAACGCCGATGACGATGCCGAGCATGGTCAGGCCCGCGCGCAGACGATTGCGCCCCAAGATGCGCAAGGCCGTCAGCACGGTCATCCACACAAAGGCCGACATTCAGACCTCCACGATTCCCGGCATCCGCCTGGTCGCCCGGTCGCTCAATAGCTGACCATCTTTCAACAGAATTTCACGTTGAGCATAGGCGGCAATATCGGCTTCATGAGTCACCAGGATGATCGTAATGCCCTCTCGGTTGAGTCCTTCCAACATGGTCATGATTTCACGGCTTGACTCGGTATCGAGATTCCCCGTCGGCTCGTCTGCCAGCAAAAGCGAGGGCGCAGTGATCAAGGCGCGGGCGATCGCCACGCGCTGCTGCTGGCCGCCTGAGAGCTGGGTGGGAAAATGTTGCTCTCGACCTTCTAAGCCCACGCGCTTCAGTGCGGCAGCGGCCTTCCCCCTCTGCTCGCTCAACGACATTCCCCGGTAGAACAACGGGAGTTGTGCGTTCTCCAGTGCGCTCGTTCGCGGAATCAGGTTGAAGCTTTGAAAAACGAATCCGATTTGCCGGTTCCGAACCTCAGCCAGTCGATCAAACTCCAGACCGCCGACGTCGATGCCGTCAAGCCGATACTGTCCTCGTGTCGGCTGATCCAGACATCCCAGAATATTCAATAGCGTGGATTTCCCTGACCCGGAGGCCCCCATCACTGCGACGAATTCACCTTGTTCGATCGTGAGGCTGAGGCCCCTCAGCGCGTCCACGTCCACCTCGCCCACGCGATATTGCTTCCAGAGGCCGTTGCATTCGATGAGACTGCTCATAGCAGTTCGATAAGCGGAGAAAGGCGTGCTCAGGTAGGCGCGATTCCCGTGAAGGAGGCCCGTTATAAGCCTCTGTCTCGAGACCGGCGCTGCCCGCCGGGAGCGCCAAATCCCGGTGGGAGGTCGCCGACCTTTCTCACTCCACGTAGCTGCTCGATTCCCACGATGACCTCGTCTCCGGCAGCGACGCCATCCGAGACAATCTCGGTGTAGGTCCCGTCGGAAATGCCGGTCTGCACTGTCACCGCCAACGGTTCTCCGTTGTCCGCTTGTTTCCAGATCGGACGGGCCGGCGGACCGCCGGCCGGGACCGAGCGACTCCCGGCTTCCTCCTTCGCAGGCGTGGCCTCCATTGGACGGGACGCAAGTTCCGATTTCGGCGGCATGAACCGGAGGGCGGCATTGGGGACTTTCAGCACGTTGTCCCGCCGCGCAACCACCATGGAAACGTTGGCCGTCATGCCGGGCTTCAAGCGTAGATCCTTATTGTCTACTCCGATCACGACGTTGTAGGTCACCACATTTTGCACTGCAATCGGAGCCAGTCGCACCTGGCGGATAGTCCCGGCAAAGGGGACGCCCGGATAGGCGTCGACGGTAAACGAGGCGTCTTTGCCCTCTGTAATCCCCCCGATGTCAGATTCGCTCACATAGGTGTCGACCTGCATCTTCGTGAGGTCGAGCGCGATGAGGAAGAGGTTGGGCGTCGCAAAACTGGCCGCCACTGTTTGTCCTACCTCCACGTTCCTCGCCACGACAATGCCGTTGACGGGCGAGCGAATCGTCGTGTACCTGAGATCGAGATCGGCGGCGTTCAAGGCCGCTTCGGCCTGCTTGACCTGGGCCATCGATACGCTGACCTGGGCATCGGCACCCTGAGCATTGGTCACCGCCATATCGACGTCATTCTGAGAGACGAATTGCTGCGCAGCGAGCGATTTTGCACGATCAAGCTCGCGCTGGCGTTGCGCCTGCTCGTTCTTGGCCCTGGCCACATTCGCCTTCGCCATTTCAAGATTGCTGGCCGCCTGGTCCCGTCGCGCACGGAATGGCTCGGGATCAATGACCGCGACAATGTCCCCTGCCTTCACGATGGAGTTGAAATCGGCGTGCAGACTCTTGATCATGCCGGACACCTGAGTCCCCACCTGCACGGAGACCACAGGATTGATCGACCCGGTGGCGGTCACAATTGAGATAACCGAGCCGCGCTCGACGACCGCGGTTCGGTAGCGGACAGGCGCCTTTCGCTCTCCGTTAAAAAACACATACCCGCCGATGGCGAGCCCGATGAGCAAGACAGCGGTGATGAGGAGAACACGTCGCATAGGCGTAGTCACCAGTCGCTTCGGAGCGGGTCTATTCTAGCAAGAAGGACGGGATGAATCATCCGGGCGCCACGGGCTGTTGAAATGGAACAGGCCGTCCACCTTTCGGCGGACGGCCTGTCAGAATTTCCATCGTCGAGCGGCGAGCGTCCAGCAAGACCTCAAGAGTGTTCCGGCTAGGGACTGACGCTGATGCGATCCTTGATCATGTCGAACGTCTCCTTGGGCACGACGTTCTTGGCCACGAGTTCGCCTTTCACCTTGTAGGGGCGGTTACTGACGATCCGGTCGGCCACGTCCTTCGGCAGCCCCAAAAGCAGTACCATTTCGCTCGACGAAGCCCGGTTCACATTCATGATTCCGCCGGCCGCTGCGGTCCCGGACAGCGACGGTGGCATTCCAGAACCGGCCGGTGGAGGGGGAGGCATGCTTGGCGCCAGACTCCCGCCGGCAGAACGGGACTGGTCTTTTAATTCCTTTTGATAGCGGGCAACTAGAGATTTCAAGGTTTCGTTGTGGCGCTTCGTGTCTTCATATTCCAGCCGCAATGACCGATTCTGGGCCGCGAGTTGCTTCACCCGCTCTTCAAGCTCCTTGGTCCGGCTTTCGGTGCTTCCACGTTCCTTGTCGCGACCATACTGGATGCGGTCCAATTCATCACGAGCCGCCTGCGCTTCGTTGCCGAATTTCACATTGAGATCTTTGAGCGTCTTGACCTGCTGTTCCAATGCGCTCTTCTGGGCCCGCGTGGTGGCCAATTCCGTCTTGGCGGACTCCGTCTCGGCCAGGGCCTCCTGGTACTTCCGGTCAGAGACGCAACCGGCCATGGTCAGAGTCCCTGCTATGATGACTGCCGCCATCCACACAGGATTCATGCGAACCTCCCCTTTCCTCTTCACGATCGGCATGGAATGCAGTGAAGCCATCGGCTCATCGACACGACCGCCGGAGGCTCCCGATGTCGTCTTCTGTGTATGCCAAGCCCCATCCTTTGTCAATACAACATCTGTTGTCAATACCATTTGGGACGGCCGCCGCTTCACGCTTTCGTCGCTCGCTTGACGGATCCGCGGCACTTTGTGATTATGCCAGAGAGCCTGCGTGCACCACCTGCGCCTTTCACTTACCATGGACGTCCTATGAACGAATGGGGCCCGACCCTTGCGGTGATTCTCGGCATCGTCGAAGGACTGACAGAATTTCTGCCGGTATCTTCCACCGGCCACCTGATCTTGGCCGGCCACGCGTTGGGATTCACAGGAGAGGTCGCCTCCAACGCCGAAATCTCCATCCAACTGGGTGCCATCCTCGCCGTCGTGGCCTATGAACGGGAGAAACTCAAAACGTTGCTCTCCCGGGCGGTCGGTGAACAGGCGGATTTGAGAAAATTTCTGCACAGTCGGGCCCACACATCGTGGTCCGCTCTGCTGCGCCGTTCCATGGCTTTACACCCCCACCTGTGGTTTTTGATTGGATTAGGAGCCGCATTCCTCCCTGCCGGCTTGATTGGTTTCGCGACGCACGGCTGGATCAAAGCCCATCTGTTCAGCCCCCAGACGGTGGCTATCACCTCCGTGATCGGCGGCATTATCATTCTGATCGTCGAAGCACGACGTACGCCGGTAACCGTTCTACAGCTCGAGCAGGTGGGATTTCGGGATGCCATCTTCATCGGCCTGGCACAGTGCGCCTCACTCATCCCGGGCATGTCGCGTTCGGGGTCGACGATCATCGGCGGGTTACTGGTCGGTCTTGACCGGAAAGTTGCGACGGAATATTCGTTTTTTCTCGCCCTCCCCACGCTTATCATCGCCACGTGTTACCAAATGTGGAAGTCCCGAGACGTCTTTCGCTCCGAGGATTTTCTGGCGCTCGGCATCGGGCTCCTCGTGTCCTTTCTCGTCGCCTGGATCGTCATCGCCGCCTTTCTAACGTTCGTGAAGCGGCACAGTTTGCGCCCTTTTGCATACTATCGAATTGTCATGGGACTGGTCGTGCTGTACGTGTTCGGTTTCTAGGTGAGGCGTTCGCTCACCGAGGATCCCGTTCAATAGCCTGTCGGCGGAGGCGTGTCAGGCGCGGGGAGCGGCGCGTCTTTCCGTTCGAACGCGAAGTGAATGATCAAGCAGACGACCCCGACGCTGATCGCCGAGTCGGCCACGTTGAACGCCGGCCAGTGGTAGGATTCTACATAGACATCCAGAAAGTCGATCACTTCGCCGAACCGCAGTCGGTCGATCAGATTTCCGATGGCTCCTCCGAGGATTCCGGCGATGCTGACTTGCCCAATCCAATCCCTTTCGGGCAATCGCACCAAAATCGTTCCCAGCAGCGCCAAGGCAAACAGGGACGTCACGCCGAAAAACACCGTGCGAAACGCATTGCTGCTGCCGGCCAACAGCCCGAATGCCGCGCCAGGATTGCGGATGTAGGTGAAGCTAAACAGATTCGGGATGAGGGGAATCGACTCATGGAGTCGCATCGACTGCGTGATCCAGTATTTCGTGGCTTGATCGAGGAGGATCACCGTGACAGCGATCAGCGCCAGAAGCAGATAACGGGAGCCTCTCTTCACTGCAGCGCCTCCACGCAACGGTCGCAGAGCGTTGGATGCACCGCATTGCTCCCGACCGCCTCGCGATAGTTCCAACAGCGCTCGCATTTTTTCGCCGTTGCCTTCGACACGGTCACCAGGAAGTCAGGCTTCTCGTGCAAATGATCGACCTGGTTGAGCTTCGCTCCTGACACGATGAACAAAGCGGACAATTCGCTCTCATAAGGCGTGAGAAATCCGTACGTGCCAGGATTGGCCTGTATCTGAACGACAGCCTCGAGGGAAGATCCGATCACTTTATTGCGGCGCTGCTCTTCGAGAGCGGCTTGCACTCCCGTGCGAACCTCCAGAAGCCGATCCCATCTCTTCATCAGCCCCGGATCCTGCCACTCCTGCTTGTCCTCGGGAAATATCGTCAAATGCACGCTCTCGGCCTCCAGGGAAGCACCAAACTGACCGGAAAGCGCCCGCCAGATCTCGTCGGCCGTGAAGCTCAAGATTGGCGCCATGAGCTTGGTCATGCTGAGAATGATCTCGTACAACACGGTTTGCGAGCCTCGACGTGCCGGAGAGTCGGCGCGGAAGGTATATAGCCGGTCCTTCAGGATGTCGAGGTAGACCGCGCTCATATCGACAGAACAGAAATTATTCAGCGCATGATAAATCGCGTGAAATTCAAATTCCTCATAGGCGCGACGCACTCTGGTTTTTAGATCCTCCAGCCGCATGAGCGCCCAGCGATCGAGCTCGGGCAGTTGCGCATAAGGGATGCGGTGCCGCGCCGGATCGAAATCATAGAGATTGCTGAGCACAAACCGGCAGGTGTTGCGGATTTTTCGGTAGGCTTCGATGAGATGGTTGAGGATCTCTGGGGAAATGCGCACGTCATCCCGGTAATCCTGCGCCGAGACCCAGAGACGAAGAATCTCTGCGCCTGATTGCTTGATGACGTCTTGCGGGGCCACCACGTTGCCGGCCGACTTCGACATTTTCTTACCCTGCCCATCCAACACAAAGCCGTGGGTCAGCACCGACTCGTAAGGAGCCCGGCGATCAGTGACGACTCCTGATAACAAGGCGCTGTGAAACCATCCCCGATGTTGATCCGAGCCTTCGAGGTAGAGATCGGCCGGCCACCATTTGCAGGGCTTGAGCACCGCCGCGTAACTGACGCCTGATTCGAACCAGACGTCCAAGATGTCCCCCTCTTTTTCGAAGGCGGTGCCGCCGCACTGGGCACAGGAGGTTCCCGCCGGCAACAACGCCGCTGCCGGCTGTGTGAACCAGGCATCGGCCCCCTGCTCATCCATGATCGAGGCCACATGCTCGATCACCACCGGATCAGCCAGCACCCGGCGGCAAGAGCAACACGTAAAACCGGGGATTGGCACGCCCCAGACCCGTTGCCGCGAGAGACACCAGTCGGGACGATTGGCGATCATCCCGTTGATCCGGTCCTTCCCCCAGGGCGGAATCCATCTGACCCGATTGATTTCTGCCAAGGCCTGCTTGCGCAGATCGTTGATCTCCATCGAGACGAACCATTGCTCGGTCGCCCGGAAGATTACGGCAGTCTTGCAGCGCCAGCAGTGGGGATAAGAATGGGCCAAAGATCCATGGCCTAGGAGTCGGCTTTTCGATCGGAGCACGTCGACGATCGCCGGGTTGGCTTTGAATACATGCTGCCCCGCAAAATCAGGAACCGCATCCGTAAAGCGGCCCGCATCATCGACAGGCGCCAGAATTTCAAGTCGTTCCCCCGATGACGCTCTTGCGTTGTGGTCCAAGGCGAGCAGGTAGTCTTCCATGCCATGCCCCGGTGCGATATGGACGCAGCCTGTACCTTGCTCCAGCGTGACGAAATCCCCGAGAAGCACTGGCGACAGACCGGTAGTCAACGGCCGCTGGGTCTCCAATCCTTCAAATCCTTCGCCGCCCTTTTTTACGGCGACGACACCGTACTCTTCGAGCTTACAGGCCTTCGCCACGGCATCGAGAAGTTTCTCCGCGAGAATCAAGATTTCCGACCCGACCTGCACGAAGGCATAGTCGATATCCTGATGAAGGCAGACCGCCTGGTTGGCGGGCAACGTCCACGGCGTGGTCGTCCAGATGACAACCGACACTGATGTGACGTCGGGAGGAAGTTTCACCGTCGGAAATTTCGCCGCGACCGCTGTCGAACCGCCCGCCACAGGGAATTTCACATAGATCGACGGCGAGACGTGGTCCTCGTACTCGACTTCCGCCTCCGCCAGTGCTGTCTGGTCCTGGGTGCACCACAGGACCGGTTTCAACCCTTTGTAGACTCCGCCGCGTTCGACGAATTTACCAAACTCACGCACGATCGTCGCCTCATAGGCGGGATGCATCGTCAGGTACGGATTCTCCCAGTCGCCGAGCACGCCCAATCGCTGAAACTCCTCACGCTGGATGTTCTGGAACTTATCGGCGTATTGGCGACAGAGTTTTCGAATGGCCATGGCATCAAGGGCATGCTTCTTCTCGCCCAAATCTTTCAACACCTGATGCTCGATCGGCAGCCCATGACAGTCCCACCCCGGCACGTAGGGGGCGTGAAACCCGGCCATGGTTTTCGACTTCACAATGATGTCTTTCAGGATCTTATTGAGGGCATGGCCAATGTGGATGCGCCCGTTGGCATAGGGCGGGCCATCGTGCAGCAGGTAGCGCGGCCGCCCCTTGCCGGCCTCTTGAATTCGCGCATAGAGGCGTACCTGGTCCCACCAGGCGAGCAGCTCTGGCTCCCGCTGCGGCAGATTGGCCTTCATCGGGAAATCGGTTTTGGGAAGATTCAGCGTCGACTTATAGTCCATGATTCCACGGGGACCCACCGGTCAGCCTTCAGCGATCAACGCGGCTCGGAGAGTTGAAGTGGAGGCTTCTAGAGCAACAGGACAGGAATATACCGGAACGGAGGTGAAACGCACCAGTCCTTTTGCGGAAGGGTAAGGGCGTGATGCGGTCGGCTCAGCTCACCGACATCATTCGATCCAAGGCGATCTTCGCCCAGTGCTTGTCATCATCCGGCACGACGATGTGGTTCACCACATGACCGTCCGCGAGATTCTCCATCGCCCAGCAGAGGTGCGCGGCGTCGATTCGAAACATGGTTGCGCACTGGCACACCGTCGACGAGAGGAAGAACACTTTTTTGTCCGTCAGCTCGCGCTTCAATCGATTGACCAGATTGAGCTCGGTGCCCACCGCCCATACGGAGCCGGCCGGTGCCGCCGTGACGGTCTTGATGATGAATTCCGTAGACCCCGCCAGATCCGCCCGGTTTACGACATCTTCATGACATTCCGGATGCACAATGACCTTGCCGGCTGGATACTGCTTGCGGAAATGATCGACATGGGCTGCCTGAAACATTTGATGGACGCTGCAATGCCCTTTCCACAGAATGAGTTTCGCTCGCAGGATCGCTTCCCGGGTATTACCGCCGTTCGGCTGAAACGGATCCCAGACGATCATCTGTTCACGCGGAAGGCCCATCTTATTGGCGGTATTGCGGCCAAGGTGTTCGTCGGGGAAAAACAGAATTTTTTCGCGCCGGGCCCAGCACCACTCGATGACGGCTTTGGCGTTGGACGACGTACAGGTAATGCCTCCATGCTCGCCACAGAACGCCTTGAGCACGGCGGCCGAATTCACATAGACCGCCGGCATCACCGTCTCTTCGACCGGTATCATGCGGCCGAGCGTGTCCCAACACTGGTCGACTTGCTCGATCGCCGCCATGTCGGCCATCGAGCAGCCGGCCGCGAGGTCGGGCAGGATGACGCGCTGCGCGTCGGTGGTGAGGATGTCGGCGCTCTCCGCCATGAAGTGCACGCCGCAGAAGACGATGAACTCCGCTTCGGGGTGTTTGCTGACCTGCTTCGAGAGCTTGTAGGAGTCGCCCGTGTAATCGGCGAACTTGATGACCTCGTCGCGTTGGTAGTGATGACCCAG
>JAICVE010000244.1 GCA_025935475.1 Nitrospira sp.
CCCGCGCCGCCAGTCTCGCCGCTGTGAGCCGGCTGGGCCGCACCATGCTGGGCTATCCTGCCGATCAATTCAAGATCCTTGCGCAGCGCCTACGGGAGCAGGCCCCGGACCAACCCGCGGCGCGCTGTGCGTTGGAAACCGCGCTACTTGATGCCCATTGCCGCGCGCATCAGGTACCCATGTGGGCATTGTGGGGCGGAACCGACCTGCGCGAGCATGAAACCGATATCACGATCCCTATTGAAACATCCGAAAAGACCTTGACGCTAGCACGAGGCTGGCATGCGAAAGGTTTCCGTCTCTTCAAGATGAAGGTCGGTAAGGACGTTGACGGTGACGTACAGCGGCTGGAAGCGGTCCACCGCAAGTTGCCGGGTGTGGCCTTCATCGGCGACGGCAACCAAGGCTTTTCCCGTCAGGAATGCTTGGCGTTCGTCCGAGGGGTAACTCGCTTCGGGGGCAGACTCCTCTTGCTTGAACAGCCGCTCGTGCGGGAGGACTTGGACGGACTGGCCGCGATCCGGCGTGAAACCGGTATCCCGGTCGCTGCCGATGAATCGGTGCGATCACTCGTGGATGCACGGCAGGTGGTGGCGCAACAGGCCGCCGACTACGTCAATATCAAGATTATGAAGACCGGTGTGATGGAGGCGCACGAGATCGCGCTCTTCACTCTGGCTTCCGGTCTCAAGCTGATGATCGGTGGGATGGTGGAAACCCGAATCGCCATGGGGTGCTCTTTCAGCCTGGTGCTAGGCATGAAAGGGTTTGAGGTGCTCGATCTGGACACGCCTCTGCTTCTGGACCACGATCCGGTCACGGGCGGATACAACTACAGCGGCCCATTCCTCTCTCCCTGGCGGGAATCGGGGCTGGGCATGACCCTTACCCCGCCGGAGAGCGTGATGACATTGCGCCGTTGAAAGCCGGCTACTTCGACGGTTCTTCCTCACATTTTTTGCAGTTCAGCATCTCTCCCAGATGTTGTCGGCGGCCCGCTTCGGTCAGCACCCACGGCCGGTTGGTCATCGGCGGTTGGTGACGCACGTGCTGCCCGTGGCCGCAGGCCAAATCCGCCACCCAATCGCCATGTTCGTCCTGGTGGTATCCCGTGATAGGCTGGTTCATCCTCTTGGTCCCGGTGCTTGCCGATTACAATGGTTGAAACGGCCGTTCAGGCCTCACATCGGCGGCAAGAAATGTCCAATGGCCAGAAATATCGATGTCGAACGATCCGACGAACAGCAGATCTCGCTCGACTGACCGAAATTCCATGAGCTCAATCCGGCAACCTTGCAAGTCGAAGCGGCGCACGTCAAACTGCCCCACCACATAAAGCCGGTCTGTTCCTCCTCGGTAGACATTGCGCCGGCTAACGCCGCCGGTGTCAGGGAACAGGTCGCTCGTGGCCGAACACCCGTTGGGCGCCGTGACGGTGAGCCTGAGACTAAAGCGAGCCAAAAACGGATGCGTGGCTACTCGCGTGATAGTCACGTGCAGGCCAGGAGGTGTGATCTCTCCCACGGCAGACACCGGCACGTCGCTATTACAGGCAGGAATCACTGCCAGGGCGGCGAACATTGCGCCCGCGCGCCATCGGGCGATCACTTGGCGGAAGGAATCTTCGGAGCACCTCCGATGGCATCGAGGCCGGCCTGCGCACAGGCATCGTCAAGATGCGCGCCTGGTGCACCGCCGACACCAATGCCGCCCACCACATCTCCGCTGATGTCGATCGGCAACCCGCCTCCGAGGATCAGAATCTCAGGGTTCATCTCCCTGAGCGACTGCAAAGTTTGCACTTTTGCGATCAACTCCGCCAGCTCGGTCGTCGGACGCCGCAAGCTTGCCGCGGTATAGGCCTTTTTTCTGCTGCTATCGACCGTGTGAGACCCCGCCCCGTCCGCTCGTCCCATGGCCCGCAGTACGCCGGCCCGGTCGACGATGGACACGCTGACGCGATAGCCGTCCTTTTTGCAGGCCTCCAGTGCGGTCTGCACGGCTTTGGTGGCCATGGACAGAGGCAACAGGGATTCCTTCGGCAATTCGTCCGCCCCTGCACGCGGAGCGAACAGAAGCACTACGGCCATGCACACGATGGTGGTGGTTGTCTGAGCGCTTCTACACGGCTTGTAACGAATCATTCGGAGTCTCCTCTGTGACGAATGGCTAGGATCTGGCAGCGAGACTACGAAGCGGGAAAAGAACTGTCAAGAGGAGAGAAAAGATTTTCGAGAGGGTCAAGAACAGCCAATCGGAGCGTTAGCTCCAGATCACCCGCTCCTGGTTCAGAAGGTAGTCGATCACTTCGATGCTGTCGCGCATTTGCGTCTGCGCCCGCTCGGACATGGGAATCACCGCCCCGCAGATCTTACCGGGCTCGATGTCATCAAGAGAGGGGATGCCTTCCGGCCCGCGTTTTTCCAGCTCCTGTTTGTAGCTTGCCACGCTAGACCCTCCTATGATCTACCCAGCAATACTTAACTTACGAGCAATTCTTACGCCAGCAAATTGAGACTCAGTGTTCCTTCGTACTCTTAGCTTAGCACATGGCTGGACGACGGCCAGTACGCTCGTGGAAGCTATTGAATAATAAGAATGTTTATTTTGAATTCAGTGGAGGAAGGGCACCAAGAAACGGGAACGAACCGACTCTAATGAGCGGGGTGTCCGGGCGCAGGCGGAAGTCGTCCTTGGCCGGATCGACAAAAAATGGGTCTCCGGTAATATCCGATTGGGCCTTGAGCTCTGGTGCCGGCTGGTTGGGATTTCCCACGCGGAGATAGTCGCCCTCCGTGTTATAGAAGGCGTTATACGAGGTCGCGGCCCGGCTGGAGGATGCGACAAGAAATCCCACCCGATTGAAGCCAACCACGTTGCCGCTGACATCGCTTTGCGACTGACCAAGGAATGCGGCCCCGCCGCCGTTTTTCACGAGCGTATTGCTGATGAGCACTGCCTTGGCCCTGTCGTTCACGACGACAGCTTCAAATAGGCTTCTCGTAATGACGTTCCGTTCCAGCCGGACGCTCGAATTTCCGGCGACGTTCACGCCGTGGTCATTGTCGTGAATGAAATTCCCGATGAGGACGGCCTGCGAATCGGCGAACTGCACGCCGGTCGTCTCGCTGCCCCCGATGGTGCAGTCTTCGATGCGGGCGTCTTCGACTTGTTGACTAAATAGCATGCCGTTGACTGTCAACCGCTTCAGCAGCACGCCGCGGCCGTTGAACAGTCCGACGGCATGCCCGCCATGCTCATTGATCGTCATGTCGCTGATCTCAATGTTGGTGGCGCCGTACGGCCATTTCCCGACATGCAGAACTCCGACCAAATCTTCACGGCCGATCAACGTGACCTTGTCCTGTCCCGCACCGACAAGTCTGAGATGATCCTTACTGTGAATCGTGATGTCCTGCTCGTAACGACCCGGCGTGAGGAACACCGTATCACCTTTGGCCGCTGCGTCGACCGCCTCCTGAATGGACTTGAAATCGCCGCTCCCGTCCAACGCCACGACAATGGTTTTGGGATTCGTGGCAGCTGCGCCGTCCGCTCGTAGACCTGCGCCTGCGACAAGGCACGTCGCGGCCAGACACGCGATGATTTTAACCGGTATCATGCTGACGTCATACAGGCGCCCCTGCCGGAAGTCAATCGGCACAACGACATTCACGAGATCTCATGCTATTCTTCGGCGCATGATCGTGGTGGGCCTGACCGGAGGAATCGCGACTGGAAAAAGCACGGTGGCGCAAATGTTCAAGCGCTGCGGTGCAGTCATCATTGATGCCGATCAACTGGCCCGAGACGTCGTGCGGCGGGGCAAGCCGGCTTGGCGCGAGATCGCGAAGGTATTCGGCGAGCGGGTGTTGAACCAAAACGGGTCCATCAACCGTCATGCGCTCGGGACGATCGTCTTCCATAATCGACGAAAGCTTCGACAACTCGAGCGCATCATCCATCCGCGGGTAGCGCGTGAACAGCAGCGTCTCGTTCGTGGTATCGCCAAACGCGCTCCTCATGCCGTCGTCGTGTACGAAGTGCCGCTCCTGTTTGAATCCGGCGCCCATCAGCGCGTGGATACCATCATCGTCGTCACCGCCGACCGCGAAACGCAAATCGCCAGGCTCAAACATCGCGATGGCATGACAAGAACGGAAGCGCTTCGACGCATCAAGAATCAGATGGCGCTGGCTCAAAAAGTGCGTCGTGCGGATGTCGTGTTGGACGGCACCAGAGACAAAACTCTGGTAAAAAAAGATGTTCGGCAGCTGATGCAGAGCTTTCGTCGGTCACCCGCCCACCTGTAATCGGCTGCTTCCCTGTGCTAGATTGACACCATGCACCACGTGCTCATCATCGGTTCGGGACCGGCGGGTCTCACTGCAGCGGTGTATGCCGCTCGTGCCAATTTGGCTCCCCTCCTCATTGAAGGTTGGCAGTCCGGCGGACAACTCACCACCACCACGGAAGTGGAGAATTTTCCAGGCTTTGCCAAGGGCATTATGGGCCCGGACCTCATGAAGGAGATGCGGGCGCAGGCCGAGCGCTTCGGCACGACCTTCCTGACAGGCGACGTCACTGCGGTTGAGTTCCGCAAACATCCCTTCACGATCACCGTCGACCACGAACAGAGGATCCATACCCGGACCGTCATCATCGCCACCGGCGCTTCGGCGATCCAAATCGGCCTCAAGAACGAGGCACGACTGACCGGTCACGGCGTTTCGACCTGCGCGACATGCGATGGCTTTTTCTTTCGCGGCAAGGAATTGGTCGTCGTGGGGGGCGGAGACAGCGCGATGGAAGAGGCCAATTTTCTGACGAAGTTTGCCACACGGGTGTTTGTGGTCCACCGGCGAGACAAG
>JAICVE010000310.1 GCA_025935475.1 Nitrospira sp.
GATAACTTCATGCCCTTCGGGTCTTCAATCGTGTAGCCGTCAACGATTACGATCCACCGGACTATCTCTATCGCCCGCTATCGGCAGGACAAGCGGATCGGCGACGGGTCCTCGGTCGCCGTACGTCCGCCGATATGAAATGCGTCCACAGGCGCGAGATTGTCGATGGTAACTATCTCCGGCGTCTTGCCCAGTTGTAGGATCCGATCAGACCGCATCGCGCATAGTAACCGGCAACGTCCGAGCGGTCTGCCGCCGCAGGCTCTACCGATGCTTTAAGCCGAAACTGCATGAGTGCTGGCCGAGGCAAGGTATCAGTAGCGCGATTGGCAGATGAATCGTTCTCGAGGGATGATGGGCTCCATCGCGCAGGAGGGCGAATCATCCGATCGAAAGCTTCAATCTATTCTCGCAGGTGCTCCACAACCACGAAGCTGCGCGCGAACGTCCAACCCCTCACTTCGTCCGGTTGAAAATTACATCAAATTTCTGCTTTACGACAACTTGGTCATAGACGCCTCTCAGGCTGTCGCTAGCAGCATCATAGTTGAGCGTGTAGGTTGACCCGCCGTAGCCGCCAGCGCGCAATTCAAAGAGAAGTTTAAGTCCGTTCCCCTCCTGAACCACCTCCGCCGCATGAAAAGGAAGTGGCTTCGGATTACCGTAGTTGGCATCAAGTTTGCCGTTCACGTCAACACTATTGATGTTGATTATGTATGGCCCCTCGGTCCGAGCCCATTGGCCCACGACAACACCAAATGACAACGATGCTGGCGCTGGCGCGACAGGAGGCGACTGGGCGGATGCAGAATCATAAATGACGGCAAGGGCGGCTAGAATGATTAGGCCATTTTTGACGGCAACGCTTTTCATGGAGAGCCTCCGGACGATGCGAGCCGAGTCTCATAACAGCGATGCAGAATCGCCCTCGTAGCGACAGAACAGCAGCAGCTTGATAGATACTAATATTTTCTGATAACTGGCTTTGTAGTCGGAGGCGCTCCAGGCGTGGGCGGCGAGATGGCAAAGGTCACCCAGGCGTTCCAGCCGGATGGCCGGTTTTCCGCAGCGAATTCGCCGTAGGCCTTGAAGTTGAGATAGCCCTGCATGTCGCCGACCGGAAAAAGGAATCCGATCTGGGGACCGACGCCAACCACCTGGGACTGGAAGCAGCCGACACGGTCGCCTGAACCGCTGTCGCAGCCGAGCTCCTTGTAGACATAGCCCACGAGGCCAACCATGACCTGCTTCGACAGGAACTGCGCTGCACCCCAGTCGAAGTGCATATCGACGCCGCTTTGATATTGCGTCGTTGTGTTCTTAGTATTGTAGGTGAAGCCAAGCACGCCAGAGAATTCGTGGCCGGTCTGCGGATTGAAATAGGTATAGCCGCCGCCGCCGTCGATCGCGCCGTGTCCAATACCCAGGTTCGACAGGCGGGTGGATTGGTAAGCGCCAACCGGGATGTCGCCGGTGATATAGGTCATGTAGTTGTGGACGCCGGCGTTCCAGCGCAATGAGAATTGCGGTATCAGATCCCCAAAGCCCCATGTCGTGTCGCTGATGGCGTCGGACCGCGCGAAGGGGACGCTGTTGCCGAACGGGCCTGTGAGCACGCCCGACAAGGTCCCCGCCAGGCTGGTGCCGACGACGCCATATGCTGCTATGAGGGACACCGACGCCTGGCCACCGAGGACCGGCGTCTCGAATACATAGGTCGGGATCACAAAGCCAAGATTGCCGGTGGCGTTGACACTCAAATTCAGATTTGCGTTCACAGTCAGGTTGGCCGGAACCCTGCCGAGCGAAAATTCGCGTGCGCGCGCGACATCGGCGCCGGCGGATACGGAGGTGTGGTAGTAGATATTTGCTAGCGACCAACCCGGCTGCTGCGGCGTGGCTGCCAAGCTTCCGAAGAAGCCGGGGACCCAGAAGCTGATGCCGTTTTCATCGGCCAACGCACACTCAGACGAAAACACAATCGCGGGCGCCAGGACGATCGCAGCGAAGCCAATTCTGCGCCGGCGGCTTGAGGTTGGCTGCCCGCCCTTCGCCGCAATCAGCTGGATTTTTGCTGTCATATTTGGCCCCTTGAATGGGTGGCTTCCAACAATTGCATGCCATCGTATCCTCGGAGCAAGCGCGACTCACCACGTAAAGCGCGTCCTTAGCTCGCTCCGTTACACTACTACTGTCTAGGCGATGAAAACTGCCAAAGTCTCACACTCTTTAGGTTGCGCCTCCCGGACGGGACCACACTACGGTGGGTAGCCTCTCACCGATATTGGACCCTGGGCCAATACCCGGCCCGAGTAAAATCTGGGGGAACGGGCGCACCGTCGCACCTTCCCTCGCACCGTTTTGTCAACACGGCACTTGCTAGAGGTAAGCAGCATAGGAGCTTATCCATACCAGAATGGAGGCAAGCAGGCCGATTACGCCCGCCTTTTCGGCAAAGGTTGTGGCGCTTCCGGACATTCCGAGCCGTAGTGAGTCTTGACCAATTTCGTCGGGAATTGATATCTCGGCGGGGAAAACAGTCGTTCCGCCAAGCGCCGTCGTTCGGGCAAGAGTTCCTGAGACAGCAACCTGGCCCTGGCCTATCCCCTTAGGAATAGCGGTGATCTTTGCGTGATAGATGCGCCCGGGGACGTTATCGAAGACGATATCAACGGGCGCGCCGACCTTGATAGTCTGAAAGCCATTCTGTGAAAACATCCCAACAATTGTTATTTCGTTTTCGACCACGAAGGACATGACCGAGCGGGCTTGCAACGCACGGTCACCTACCGTCAGCGTTACGAGGGTAACGTAACCGTCGGCCGACGCTCGCACCGGTGTCTGAGACAATTCCCATTCGGCATTTTCCAACTGAGCTTGAATCTGCGCTACAGCGGTATTGACGCCGCCAATCTCGGATTCCATCGCTAGTTTGGCGCTCTGTTGTGCGGCTCTGGCTGCAGTGAGCTGCGCAGACACAGTCTCGAACTGAACCTGAGTATCCTGCTCCCTGAATTCTGTGTTGGCCCCGCTCTCGTAAAGCGTTTGAATGTCCTTTAGACGCTTTGCATTAAACTGCGCTTGCGCCTCCAAGCCAGCAACATTCGCGGTTGCTTGCTCGTAACTCGATTTCAATATCTCGGTTTGCTGTTTCGCCGCAGCCAGTGATGCTCGCAGGTGATCCACTTTGAACTTGAATGGTGCCGGATCGATCTGTATCAGAACATCACCCATTTTTGTAGGCACGTTCGGCTTGACTGGGATCTCAACGATCTGTCCGCTCACGTTAGGCGTTACCTCGACCACTCTTCCGGTCACCGTCACCCTGCCAGACGGCGTCAGATAATTGAACAACGCCAGGAATGTAGCCAGGATAAAAGCGCCGATGACGACCGATATGATACCGGAAAGCCATCCCCAACGAACGACCTTAAATCTCGAGAACAAGAGCCAAAGCGCAATAAAGTAGAGGCAAAGAATTATGAGCACGGGAGGCCTCCGAGTGAATCATCGCGAAACTGGGCAGCGCATGCGACGTGGGATCGAACATCGATCAAATCGGACAGGCGTTCCGATCCAACGAGCGCCGGAGTTGTCATCCCTCCGACGCGCCCCAAGAGAATATTTTGTCCTTCACCTTTATTAGAGAGGGCGCCGGGAGCAGCTTCGCGGCGGCTGGCGCTTTCTGGGGAAGCTAAAGATAGCGGGGGCCAGCGTTTCGAGAGCTTCATGGAAACTATCTCCGATGAACCAAAGCAGCTTTGGAATTATCATCTCGGGGGCGGGCCGTTTGGAATCGGACCGTCATTTTCCGATCGATCCTGAGAGGACGGCGGCGCGGTGTTGGCGTCCACTCGATACCA
>JAICVE010000292.1 GCA_025935475.1 Nitrospira sp.
AAGAAGCCTGCACTTGGAGTTTCTGGGCAAACTCCGGCGCCTTCATGATCAACGCTCCCTGTGCCTGCGCCGCACGGATCACTTCGTGATCGGACGTCACGACGGCGCACGCCGCTCCATACTCCTGCGCAAGTCGCTCGATCACCTGGTCAGCCTTCTCGCCCCGCTTTGAATAGATCACCTGGACTCCCGCGCGGTGCTCATGTCCTTCCAGCGGCTGTCCCCGTTGCCATCCGTCAAAGACGACGGTCAGCGCATGCCCCTTCCGATGTCGATATCCCGCCAGCTGTCGCAGCAGGGATTCCCGCGCCATTTCGGAGTACGGACTTGCACCGGACCCACGCGTTAGCGCCAACAGGTTGTAGCCGTCGATGATGATATGCATGGCGATGAGAAACCCTACGCGCGGCGATAGGTGCTGTCAACCGACCCACAGACACCGCTCAAAACCCTCGCTCCCCTTGACAACCTTCGGGACATCTGAGAGATAGATATATCTTCTGCCGTCCCCCTGGAAACCCATGCCCCCTGCTTGCTGGCGTGCAATCTCTCTCGTCGTGCTGCTGGGACTGTTCAGTCTCCATGGGGTGCTGTGGCTTCACCCTGCCGAGGCCGCATCGCAGGACCAGCGTCGGGATGAGTCGCCGGCCTCCAAACAATCTCGCCGCTCGAAGGTCAGCCTTCTTACCCTTCCCCCAGCGATGATCCAGAACCTGAGGACTGCCTTCTCGCCAGAGTCGTTTCGATTGGTCCTTGATCTCGACCGAAAGACACGGGTCAAGAAGCACCTGCCCTCTCGGGAAGACGGCCTGGTCGTCGAAATCCCTCACGCGGCATTGAGCAAGTCTGTGCAAACGAAGATCGCGCAGGGATCGCTCGACGGCCGTTTCATCGTCAGACAAACGCCCGACGACTCCGTAACGGTCACCCTGCCGAACGGATCGTTCCAGAGGTACGCCTTATTTTCACTGACCAATCCTCCGCGACTCGTTGTTGACGTGATCCCTTCAGGCACACTACTTTCCGCACCAACGCTTGATATGATTGAGCCTGCGGCAACACCGGCGCCTCGGCCGCAACCACTGCCGCCCCGAGCCAAGGCCTTCACGACAATCGTCATCGACCCCGGACACGGCGGGAGGGACCCGGGCGCCCATGGGCACCGTGGCACCGAGGAGAAGGACATAACCCTGAAGGTGGGATTAAAGCTGCGTGAGCTTTTGAAGAGGGATCCGGGCGTGCGGGTCCTGATGACGCGGGAACGAGACGTGTTCGTCGAACTCGAGGATCGCGCGCGGTTTGCCAACGGTAACGAAGCCGACCTCTTTGTCTCGATCCACGTCAACTCGCACCCTCAACGGTCGGTGCGAGGGATTGAAATCTACCATTTTGGAGAGGCCAAGGATCAGCGGGCCCTGGAACTGGCGGCCAGAGAAAACGGCACTCCGCTGAGCAGCACCGGCATGGGATGGGAATATTTGGTGGCCGATCTCTTGACGACTAAAAAGATCGAAGCGTCGTTGGAACTGGCCTGGACCACTAAGGAAGCCATGATTACCCATCTGAATGGGGACTATGCGCTCGTGGATCATGGCGTCAAAACTGCGCCGTTCTATGTCCTCCGCTTCACCAGCATGCCGAGCATTCTGGCGGAAATCGCCTACATTTCGAATGCCGCGGAGGAGGAACTGTTGAGGACCGGTACTTTTATCACACGCATCGCTGAATCCCTTCATGAGGGAGTAGCCGCCTTTTTGGCCGCTTCAAAACAGCCGGCGCGATAATGCGCCACGCCTTCCTCGCCCCGCCGCTATGCCGACCGTGAGACTGGTCCTCGAATACGATGGTTCCCGCTATGCCGGATGGCAGCGCCAACCCGATCAGCCCACCATCCAAGAGACCGTTGAAACCGCGTTGTTTCAGCTGACCCAGGAAACCGTGCCAGTGATCGGCGCGGGACGTACCGACGCGGGCGTGCACGCCCTCGGTCAGGTGGCAAGCTTCCGCATTCAGCGGCAGTGGACGCCTCGCGAGTGGCTGCGAGGATTGAACGCCAGGCTTCCCGAAGATATTGCCGTGCGATCGGCGGCGATAGCGTCCGATGACTTTCACGCGCGGTATGCCGCCCGTGGGAAGCTGTATGAGTACCGTATTTTGAATCGCGGGGAACGGCCTGCCATCGATCGTACCTATCTCTGGCACATCCATAAGCCCTTGGACGAAACCGCCATGAAGCGAGCCGCGATTCATCTTGTCGGCTCACATGACTTTTCTTCGTTCGAAGGCACCCTCACCGACAACGAAGACCCGATCTGCGAACTGCGCCAGCTGTCTCTCGAGCGACACGGAGACATGATGACGATTCACGCGTACGCAGATCGTTTTTTGAAACATATGGTCCGTGCGATCGTCGGGACGCTCGTTGAGGTGGGCCACGGTAAACGGGCACCGGAAGCCCTCGCGACGGTCTTGACCGCGAGGGATCGGACGGCTGCCGGCCGAACTGCGCCACCGCACGGTCTGTTCCTCCTCCGCGTCGACTATGACGGCGAGGAGGCACAGACGAGCAACCCTTCACTTGTTCAATAGCTTGAGCGGGCGAGGGTGAAAAGAAAGACGAGGAAGGGAAAGGTCAGTGGGAGGAAGGGTCGTCGGGGTTCTCGAGTTTCTTGCGAAGTTCGATGAGTTCTTGTTCCAGCGCGAGAAAACGGTCGCTGATCGGGTCCGGCAGATTAATGTGATCCATGGTCGCATCGGGGAGACGCTCGCCCTGCGTCTTAATGACCCTGGCGGGGACGCCGATGACGGTCGAGTTTGCGGCAACGCTCTTGAGGACGACGGAATTCGCTCCGATCTTCACGTTGTCACCAATGGTAATCCCTCCAAGAATCTTGGCCCCGGCGCCGACCACTACGTGATTGCCCAGGGTCGGATGGCGCTTCCCGCGCTCCTTTCCCGTGCCACCGAGGGTCACTCCTTGAAAGAGCGTCACGTAATCCCCGATTTCAGCGGTTTCCCCAATGACCACTCCCATGCCGTGATCAATGAAGAACCCGGTGCCGATGCGGGCTGAAGGATGGATCTCGATTCCGGTCAGCCAGCGAGCCACTTGGGAAATGGCGCGGGGTATAAATGGAATACCGTAGGACTTCAGCCAGTGAGCGACGCGATAGGCCATCAAGGCATGAAAGCCGGCATAGGTCAGTAGGACCTCCAGCTTGCTGGTGGCCGCAGGATCCCGGTCAAACACGGCTTGGAAGTCTTGTCGAATGGCGTGCAGCATGTCGGTGATTGTACGATGCTCAGACCGGTTCAATCAAACAAACGGCGTGGGCGATCATCCCCTCTTCCCTGCCCACCGCATCCAGTGCCTCTCCACTCTTCACCTTCACATTGACACGATCGGGGTCGATGCCTGCCGCCTCGGCCATGTGTTTCTGCATCGCGGCAAGATGCGGCGCGAGCCGCGGGGCCTGAGCGACAATCACGGTATCGATATTGCCGATGCGATAGCCCTTCGCCTTAAGCTTGCTCATCACGTCTTCCAGCAGCTTGAGGCTTGACATCCCTTTGTATCGTGAGTCCGAGCTCGGGTAATGCCGTCCGAGATCGCCCTCTCCCATAGCCCCAAGCAACGCATCGCAGACGGCATGAACGAGGACATCGGAGTCTGAATGTCCGAGCAGGCCCTTGCTGTGCGGAATCTCGACACCGCCCAGAATGAGTTTGCGGCCCGGAGCCAGCGGATGTACGTCATAGCCATAGCCAATACGCATGAGATGCCTCTTATCTTCTGCGGCCGCCTTACGGTGTATGGCCCACCCGCGAGGCCAAAATGGCTTCGCCGATGACGAGATCTTCCGGCCTTGTCACTTTAATGTTCTCTCCACTGCCTTCGACCACCCTGACAGGATAGCCCATCCATTCCATGAGAAACGCATCGTCCGTCGCGGCCAGACCTTCGGCCTGCGCTTTCCGATGCGCCTCCTCGAGCCAATCTCGACGGAAGGCTTGCGGCGTCTGGGCGAGCCATAACGGAGTACGGTCGATCGTTCGTTCAATGACGCGATCTCCGCCGACTTGCTTGACGGTATCCCGCATGGGCAGGGCAATAATGGCCGCCCCGTCGGCGGCTGCGGCTTCGACGACCTGTCTCACCATCGTTTCCGTCACAAAGGGCCGTACGGCATCATGAATCACAACGAGGTGGACTCGCTCCCCGAC
>JAICVE010000192.1 GCA_025935475.1 Nitrospira sp.
CTATTATGTCTGGACCAAGCCGCCGACGATCAATCCGATGCTCGACCGACGCGGCGCCGACGCGCTGGCGATGGTCCAGACGCACCGGGCGCTGGGCTATCCCACGCTGCTACAAGCCATGACGGAGCACGTGCGCTCGATGAAGGAACGCGGGCTCAATGCGCGGCTTGGAGAATGGCGGGTCAAACAGGTGGACGGCGATCTCTATGAAGTGCGCGTGCAGCTGCGGGACAGAGGCGAGAGCGGACAGTGGTTCGAGCGCGAATTCATCTGGCACGCCAACCTGTCATTGAAACGAGTCAATGCCGCGTCGTTGCCGGCGGATGGGATCACGCCGAAGCCGGTTGAGACCGACGAGCCGGCTGCACCCAGTCCTCCCAAACCAAACATCCTCGGTCCTGCCTAAAACGGATGTTGAAAAAGCCTTCTCCCGGCGTTCTCGGCTCGCTCAGACCCTCAACGTACCGAAAAACGTACGCCTCTGGCCTTCGCTCACTGCGGCCTTGCGACAAGCTTTTTGAACATCCTTAAAGACAATTAAGTGCGTCCGACGGTCCATATCGCCTCTACTTAAATTCTGCCGGCAGCGCGATCTGCACGTGGTCATCTTGCACACGGACCGGGCAGCAGGCGATCGTGAAATTCGGATTGCCGTCACGCTGGCCGGTGCGGACGTTGAATTGCCATCCGTGCCAGGGACAGGTGACGATCTCACCGGAGAGCGAGCCTTCGCCGATTGGTCCTCCGGCGTGCGGACAGGTATTGTCGACGGCAACAAACGAACCGTCCACGTTGAACAACGCGATCCACACGCCGTTGACGTCGACGGTCTTGCCGGTGCCCGGCGGAATCTCTTCGACTTTCGCCACCGTGATAAACTCAGACATGCGGCCTCACGGATTGTGATGCGGAGGGCGATCTGTCCTCCGCAGAATGGCCCCAGAACTTGATTTCGACCAAATCTTATGGCATAGAAGATAGCCGAGCGTACCCAGACCGATTCAAGGCCCTTCTCACGAAAGGAGCCTCGGTTGGGAATGAGGTTATTGAATGGAAATGACCCTCCTGCTCAACTCTACGTATGAACCCCTGCGTGTCGTTCATTGGCAAAAAGCCATCGCTCTCCTCTGGCAAGGCAAAGTCGAAGTCCTCGAGGTCTATGACCGCGAAATCCATGGAGTCACGATCTCATTCAAGCTGCCCGCCGTCATGCGGCTCCTCAAGCTGGTCCGACTGAAGGACAGCCACCGAGCCGTCAAGTTTTCCAGGATCAATATCTTCACGAGAGACGGATATGTCTGTCAGTATTGCCGCACCAAATACCGTACGGAAGAACTGACCTTCGATCATGTCGTGCCGATTGCCAAGGGCGGGCGAAAGACGTGGGAGAACATCGTGACGGCCTGCTGGCGCTGCAACAACCGCAAGAGCGGAAGGACGCCGGATGAAGCGGGCATGCGGCTGATGAAGCGGCCCGTCAAGCCGCGCTGGAGTCCCATCGTCACGATTACCATCGGGATACGCAATACGCCGGAAAGCTGGCGGGACTATTTGTATTGGAACATGGAGTTGGACGCCGAGGGACCGTAGTTCCACGTTTCAATTCGCAGACCTCAGAACACAGCGCCACCGTTACGAATCCACCTTCTTAATTCTTCACCGTATCTAAGATAATTTCCAAGTCGCGCCCGCCGGGCAGCGTGGGATTCTTCGCATAGCGTCCTTCGATGTCGCCTGGCTGCGCCGGCCCCGCCTGTCCGTCGCGATCCAATCTCGCCAGCACGTCGACCATCCCACGAAGCTCGGCACCCTGGACCATCACATCCGCATTCGTGATCTCGAACGGCACAGGGAATTTCGGATTCTCAATGCGTTTGGCGGCCACGGGTCTTGGTGTGCCGCCCGGTCTTCGCACGATCACGAACAACACGTCGGTCGGGCGGACCTGATCGGTGAGCCCAGGAGAAATCAGGACCTGACCCGCAATCACGCCCTCTCCGCCTTTCGGGTCGAAGACGTGCGCCAGGCCCAACCAGGCGGCGACGGCCGCGATCGCGATGATGCCGCCGGCCATGCCGACCGCGCCGAATTTATATGCAGCCATTCATTGGCCTCTACGGAAATGGTGGTAAAAAGCGCTGCATTATACCGGCCTCCCACAAAAAAAGGGAACGCATGGTTTACCCTGGAAAAGGCTCTGTTGTATGATGGCCCTCCTTTTCGGAATGGAGGACTGTCATGGCAGCGAACCCTGGATTTCCGGTCACACTCGACGTCAAAGGCTATGTGGTGCTCGTGTTGGGGGGCGACGAAGAGGCCGCAGAAAAAACTCAACGCCTTCTCGATGCCGGCGCCAAAGTCATTGTGATCTCTCCCACCTTGCATGAGCGATTGAAGCAATTGGCCGCCTCCGCCAAAGTCATCCATCGCGGACGGCACTTCCGTGAAACCGATGTGGAGAGCGCGATCTTTGTCCTCAACATGATCCGTGGCGACAGAGATTTCGCGCGGTCGTTGTTTGCCAAAGCGCGGGAGCGCAAGTTTTTGCTCTGGTCCGTCGATTTTCCCGAAGCCTCCACGGTGAACATGCCGGCGGTGGTCGAAGCCGGGCATGCGCGCGTGGCGATCAGCACGAGTGGCATGGCGCCGGCGTTGTCCGGATTCATGAAAGAAGATCTCGAGCGCATTTTAGATAGTGAGTTCGTGGCGTTCGTCGACTGGCTTGGTCAACTGCGCGAGCAGGCGAAAAGTAATGAGCCTGACGTCGAGAAACGACGCACGATGCTGCGGGAAGCCTTGGACGGTTTCCGTCTGCTGGGCAAGGTGCAGTATCCCAAAGTGTGGCTCGATGAACGGGACAAGGCGCGTATCGGGTGAACGATTGCACAGCAATCGGTGGGTTGGGCGGGTGCAAAAAGATCGCCTGGGGTGGGTGGGTGAGAAGGTTAAAGGCGCGTACCGGGTAAACGATTGCGAAGCAATCGGTGGGTTGGTGGGTGATCAAGGATCGGGCAGTGTAGGCGGGTGAGAAAGATTAGACGGGCGGCGGCGTCGACGGGTGGTAAAGGCACATTGTAACGGTCGAAGAAAGGAACCGCATGGTCTTGCTGGAATTCAGCATGTCCCCCTTGGGCAAGGGGGAGAGCGTGAGCAAGTTTGTCTCTCGCTCATTGGACATCGTCGATAAAAGTGGCGTGCCGTATCGGTTGAACCCCATGGGGACGGTTCTCGAAGGAGAGTGGGATGAGGTGTTCGCCGTCGTGCGCCAGTGCTATGAACGCATGAAAAAGGATTGCAACCGCATTTCCTGCAGTATCAAAGTGGATGCTCGGAAGGGTCATTCCGGGCGCTTGGTGTCCAAAGTCGCCAGCGTGGAGAAGACCCTGAAACGGTCGATCAAGCAGTAGGGCCAGTCCGCATCTCTGAGGGCGCCGGTCACGGGCGCTCTCAACGTCTCACGCGTCTCTACAAACGGAGCGTCAGTCATGCACAATCGTGCGGCGCAAGACCTTCGTTCTGGTCCATCTACAATAGTTTTGTATCCGAAATATCAAACCATTCTTGAGCGAGAATACATGGAATTTCGCCCGTTCGGCGTAAACGAACAGGGCCAGAAGATCCGCGATTTGACGGGAATGAGTCTCCGCGCGACGGTCATCTACCTGGAAACATCGGTGGCACGACAACACGGTCAAGCGGCCGGCCTGCAGGCGGTCGAAGAGCTGTGCGTCCTCCTCAACCAGCGGATCAAGGACTCCGTGTACCACGTCACGCCGGCCTTCCTGAAAAACGCGTGGAACAGTTACTCGTATGAATTCACGGCCTACCTGTATGAATTCTGCGAACGGATCTCGGGCGATCCGCAGTTTGTCTTTCGCGGAGGCATGGAGAAGGCGTCGCCGATCATGCAGGTTCTCGCCCGGCCGTTTTCACTGGCGCAGATCTATGGCATGTTTCCATATTTCGGGAACAAGTTTGCTTCCGGCTCCATTGAATGCCGCGTCGTCGGCGTGACGAAACGATCCGCCACGTTGGCGATGCGTTTTTCCGACCGTACGTTGCGCCAGTTCGGACCTTACCGGCGGCGCTGCACGTACGTGATGTGCCAGGCCGCTCAAGGCATCATGGCGGCCGTTCCGGCCCAAGTGCATGGACTGGCTCCGGCCACGCTCGTCGAAACCTCCTGCATTGCCAACGACGATCCCTGGTGCCAATGGGACATCAGGTGGACGGCCGAACCGTCCGGTGGTTGGATCCGAGGCATCTGGTCGTTCCCGGCTGGGCTGTCGCAAGTCGTGACACGGATGACGTCTGCCGTTCCATCGCCCGTGGACAAGAATCAACACGATCCTGCCGCTGAGTCTTTGCAGACACCCAAACACCGATCATCTGAGCCCTCGCTGCAGACGTCACGAGGCGAATTCACCGGCTATTTCTGGGCCGTGGCCGCGGCAGCAGCGACCTCGGCGGTGATGCGTGTCGTGTCTCCGGCCATGAGCCTTGGCGAGGTCCTCCTCGCAGGATTGATTCCCGTGCTGTTGGCGGGCACTTGGATCAATTGGCGGCTGAGAAGAGAGAGCCAGCGCCGCGAAGCCTTGATCCAGGAGCAGGTCGATTTCGTGGAGTCTCGCCACGAGGAATTACGCGAAGCGTATTTAGAGCAGGAGCACACGCGCGTGGAATTGCGCCGCTCTCTCAATCATCTCATGGTGCTGCATCGCGCCGGCTTGCTGTTCAGCTCCACGCTCGATCGCGAAACCCTCTTGGAACAAGTGCTGGAAACACTAACCAGGGAACTGCACTTCGACCGTGCGATGATCTCCTTCTACGATCCGGTCCGCCGCGTGACCACCGACGTGCGGGTCGTGGGCGTGCCGGCGGAGATCCAGGCGCTGGCCCGATCGCACGAAACGCCGGTCACAGACCCGGAGTCGCCGGAAGGCACTGTCCTTCTACAGGGCAAGCCCTTGCTGATCGGCGACATTCACCCATTTGCCGCACGCATGCATCCCCAGAACCAACGTCTGCTGCGGCTGATCGGCACCAAGTCGCTGCTGGCGGTGCCGCTCAAGACGAAGGACCGTATCTTGGGCAGCATGATCGTGGACCGGACGCAGGAACACAGCCTCACGCAGGATGATCTCGAATTGATGACCACCTTTGCGCATCAAGCCGCTATCGCGCTCGATAACGCGTCGGCGTATCAGCAGATCGAAGAGCTGAACGTCGGATTGGAAGCCAAGGTGCGGGAACGGACCAAGGAACTCGAGCAGGCGGACCGGCTGAGGTCCCAATTTCTCTCCCATGTGTCGCACGAGTTGAAGACGCCAATGACGTCGATCAAAGGATTCTTGCAGAACATGCTGGACGGACTGACGGGTGCCGTCAATGTCAAACAACAACGGTATCTGTCGCGGATGCTCGAAAACTCCGATCGGCTGATTCGGATGATAGAGGACCTGTTGGACCGCACCAGGATTCAGACCGGGAAGCTTGAGCTGGTTCCGGCCGAATTGGACCTGGGACAGTGCGTGACTGAAGTGGTGGAGCAGCTCCGGCCTTTGGCGCAGGCCAAGCGACAAACGCTGGAGGGGCTGTATCCGGATGTGCCGCTGCTCGTCTGGGCGGACCACGACCGGCTGGTGCAGATCGTCATCAACCTCGTGCAGAACGCGATGAAGTTCACGCCGGAAGAAGGCGGCATCACGGTGATCGTCGGCAAGGAGAATCATCGTCACGCGGGAGTGACGGTGCGCGATACCGGTCCCGGCATTCCGCTCGAATGCCTCGAGAAGGTCTTCGATCCTTTTTTCAGGGTGGCGGCGACGAGGACGGCTGCCAAAGGGCTCGGCCTCGGGTTATCGATCGTTCGGACGCTCGTGGAGCTGCATGGAGGCACAATCGAGGCAGGTCGTCCAGAAGAAGGAGGCGCGGAGTTCC
>JAICVE010000056.1 GCA_025935475.1 Nitrospira sp.
CCAAGGTCGAACAACACGCCGTGCACTTCGGGAATGCCCCGTTCCACCAAAATTTGCTTTAATTCCATGAAATGCGCCTTGACCAGAATTGCTCGGTTTCCGAAGCTCTGTAGTTCCCGCCGGCCGGCATTGATTGCTTGGATATCTCGGTCGATACCAAGAACAATCCCGTGGGGTTGGCTGACTCGAAGAATTTCCTTGGCATGCCCACAATATCCCACTGTGCAATCCACGTAGATACCGCCGGAGTGTGGCTGCAGCCAGTACAGGACTTCCGAAGGCATAACGGGCAAGTGGGCACGACTATTACTGTTCTTATCGAACCCAGTTTCACCCACAATCTCCCACGCCACGGCGGAGTATACTCCTCGGCGTCACATTGTCAATAAAAAATTCGAGGACTTACAGGTTTTTTCGAGCTGTCGAAAATGGCCGCATTTTGGGCGGCAAAAATGAGCTGACGATGAGAGATTCTTGGCCGATGGACGGCGGAAAGGAGCGTTTGAAGGTCAGGGATACAGCTTGTATAGCATCCGTGGAAATGGAATCGTTTCCCGGACATGCTCTAATCCGCAAATCCAGGCGACAGCACGTTCAATGCCCATCCCAAATCCGGCATGTGGAACCGATCCAAACTGACGAAGATCCAGATACCACTTAAAAGCATCTTCTGGAAGGTGGTGTTCCTGTAAACGCGCCCGTAACAACTCCACATCGTGGATGCGTTGCCCTCCACCGATGATCTCTCCGTACCCTTCAGATGCCAATACGTCCATGCACAGTGCGAGATCCGGACGTGCCTCGTCAGGCTGCATGTAAAATGCCTTGAGCGCAGTCGGATACCGATGGATGATGACTGGCCGATCGAAGTGTTGCGAGATAATGGTTTCTTCATCGCCTCCGAAGTCATCGCCAAGCTGCGTGGGATTATTTTTTTGCTGCAAGAGTCGGATCGCGTCTTCATAGGTCAGCCGAGGAAACGGCGGCTTCACCGCTTCCAGTTTTACAATATTGCGCTCGAGCACAGCGAGTTCTTGTTTTCTCGTTTCGAGGACTCGCTGTATGATGTACGTCAAAAATTGCTCCGCGAGCTCCATCATGTCCGCCAGCTGTGCGAACGCGACTTCCGGCTCGACCATCCAGAATTCCATTAAATGGCGGCGTGTCTTCGATTTTTCAGCACGAAATGTCGGACCGAAACAATACACTTTGCCGAATGCAGCGGCGGTGGCCTCACTATAGAGCTGGCCGCTTTGCGTCAGATATGCGGTTTCGTCAAAGTATTGCGTCTGAAAGAGCGTCGTAGTGCCTTCACAGGCGTTCGGCGTGAAGATCGGCGCGTCGACGAGAATGAATCCCCTCTCGTCAAAGAAGTTTCGTGAGGCCCGAATAATCTCGTGCCGAATGCGCAGGATGGCGTGCTGCCGGTGCGAGCGTAGCCACAGATGCCGGTGCTCCATCAAGAAGCCGACACCATGTTCCTTGGGCTGGATCGGGAATGGCCGCGCGATCTGCAACGCCTCGATGCGAGTGACGTCCAGCTCATAGCCGCCTGGCGCACGATGGTCCTGTCGAAGCTGTCCGGTGATGATCAACGATGATTCCTGGGTCAGACCGGCCGAGACCGAGAACTGGTCATCTCCGACGGTTTTCTTGCTCACGATCGCCTGCAGATCGCCGGTGCCATCCCGAATGGTCAAGAAATGAAGCTTCCCGCTATCGCGGCGACTCCGCAGCCATCCACGAATAATCACTTCCTGCCCCACATGCAGTCCCACCGCATCAATCATGATGACCGGCATCCGAACGTCCTCCTGCATCAGCCAGATCCTGAGCCTGGCAGCCTAGCGGATTGCCCCTCTGCATTCAAGAACACGAAGTTGCAGGATTGTTGACAAGGAACCTCCGTGAGATAAGAATCACGCTATGCAAACCTCTCCGTTCCTGTGTAAGGAAGTGCTGGTCGCCTTTGTGGCTGTGACTGTCGCGGTAATGTTGCCGCAACTCACTGCCTCCGCGGCATCGACCATCTACTATTGTCCCGACAAAAAAGGAGATCAGCAGTATTCGGCACAATCAGGGCCCGGCTGCATACCGCTGGTGGACAAGAAAACTGAGCGCCCGGACGGCATGCCCCAGCAACATTTTCAACCAGACAACCTACAGAAGGACGTTTCAACATTTCTCACCCGCTATCAGAAATTCCTCGACTGCTGTAAGACAGACTTGAACGAGCTTCGCGAACTCGAGGAGATGGCCGACGATCTCGACCAGTTGCTGGCCTCAGCCCAAGCCAATCTGTCGAACTATTCGCTCGCCTCGAGAGGGATCATGCTTCGAGAGCTTATTCCCAGAGTCGCCAGAGCCAGAAGTGATCTCAAAGTCCTGCATGCGCGTCTCGAAAAGATCAACGAGCTCTCCAGCCGCCGCGATCAGCTTGACTTCGAAGATGCAGGACGGAACGCTCAAACCATTCGTGACTTGCAGGAGTCGATCGAGCGGGATATTCGCGCCCCGAAATTGCCGGGAAGCGCGAAAACGGGAACCGCCATCGGCGCGGCTCCCGCAGCTGGGCCGGTAATTGGTCGCAGCCCCAAGACGGGAACGGAGATCGGACAAGAAGGCGTCACAGGTCACGACATCGGCGCGACGCCGAGAAACAGCCGAGACATCGGAGGCAGCGGACCCTCGGGATTCGAGATCGGGGCGACGGGCCGAGCAGGTCCTGCGATCGGAGAGTCGACACTCAACCAGGAGTCCTCTTCCAACGTGGGCTCAACGCTTCAGCGATCAACGGTGGGGTCCAGCATTTCCGATTCGAGCGTCGGCTCTAACATGAATTCCTCGACTGTCGGGTCGAGCATGCAGGATACATCGGTAGGATCGTCGTTGGGCGGGTCGTCGGTCGGCTCGAGCTTGCCAAGCCGTTAGCCGTCTTCCTTCCGAACGAAATGCCTTCCTCCCTTGGAATCAGCCCGCCATGTTGTGTGTGAGTGAGGGCATCGGCTCCCAGGTCTCTCCGCCATCGCGGCTTCGATAGAGGCCGCTGCCGTTCGTGCCGGCGTAGAACACATCCGGATCCATCGCACTTTGAGCAATCGACCGGATGTTGGTGCTGGCAAATCCTTTATTCAGCGTTCTCCAGGTCATCCCTCCGTCATCACTTCGGTGGACGCCGTCCCGCCCCGTGATATAGATCGTGCCTTTTTTGCTCCGGTCTAAAATCATGGCCATGATCATCTGATCGGAGAGCGATTCCCCGATCCTCACCCAGGACTTCCCCTCATCTGTGGTTTTGAAGAGGCCCGCGAGGGTTGCCGCGTAGACGGTTTCGGGCTCAAACGGATCGACGAGGATGGACGTGACGTTCAACGCGCGGGAGCTCTTGATCATTTCAGGCGGCACCAATCCGTTATTGACCTTATCCCAATGCCCGCCTTCGTTCACCGTCTTGTAGACGCCTCCGCTGGTGCCGGCATAGAGAATGGCCGGCCGTGTCGGGTCCATGCAGAGGGTCACGACCATGAGCACCTCCTTCATCCCTTCCATCCTTTTGGTCCAACTTCCGCCGCCGCTCTTCGTCTCAAAAATCCCCATCGTCGTTGCCACGAACATGTGATTGCTGTCGTACGGATCGAAGACGAACTGATTGACAACCGAAGAAATGGTCGCATCGTCCAATCCGGTGCGCATGGAGACCCACCGCTGTCCGCCGTCATAGCTCTTGTAGACCGCGTCGCCCTTCGTCCCTGCATACACGGTGGCCGGATACGAAGGATCGACCGCCATGGCAATCACACGGGAATGGCTCATTCCCTTCGAGATGTTGGTCCATGTCCGACCGCCATCCCGGGACTTGTAGATGTAATCGTTGGTCGTCACATACATGATGTCCGGATTTTTAGGATGGAGCTGAATGACGACGATCGGCTCGCTGCGATCACAACCGAGCAGACCAACCTGAAGGACCAGCAATCCGACAGCGGCCCATCGCGTCAGCCACGTACGGCGTCGATGGATGCCGTCGCCATTCATCGATAATTGGTAAACTGCAAGTCGATGCCGAAGTCCTTCCCTCGCAGAAAGGCGATCGCCGATTGCAGTTCGTCCTTGCTCTTGCTCAAGACCCGTACCTGCTCCCCCTGGATTTGGGCTTGTACCTTTAACTTTGAATCCTTGATCGACTTCGAAATCTCTTTCGCTTTCTCTGAGGCCAGACCGCTCTGAATCTTTGCCACCTGCCGCACGGTGCCGCTCAGTGCGGGCTCGATGGCCCCGTGGCTAAACGCTTTCAATGACACACCGCGCTTTACGCATTTCGCGTTGATGATCTCTTGCACTGCCCTCAACTTATATTCGTCGTCAGACAGGACAACCAATTCCTTTTCTTTTTCTTTCAGGCTGATGTCGGTTTTTGAGTCCTTAAAATCAAATCGCTGCCTAATTTCCTTGGTGGCCTGATCAAGGGCATTCTTCAATTCCTGCATGTTCACTTCCGACACGATATCAAAGGAACATTGGTCAGCCACGTCACACCTCCGCGTTGTTCAGCAACACCCTGTGCCATGCGGCAGCCGGAAACCGGCGTCGTCCTGTGTGACCGTCGCGTGCAGATTTCCAGCCGAACCGCCTCCGGCCATGACGACAATCTCACTACTTGTAAAGGGCCGTTTTTGGATGAGATATCCGTACCATTGCCTGGCGCTGTCGCTCAACACCACCAATCCCAGAATCGCAACAATCGCCACCAACGCGGCGTCGAGATACAGGGCAAGCGCTTGACCATCGGCAAAGGTTCCAGCCGTTGCCACGAACAATCGGAACATCTCATAGGAGCCCGTGAGCGTAATAAAGCCGACAAAGACCATGGGCAGCGCGGTAATCCAGAGGTACTGGGATTTTTGCATTTTGATCAGGACCGTCGTGCCGATACAGAGAGCGAGCGTCCCCAATAATTGGTTGGCGGCACCAAACATCGGCCAGATTGTGGAAATGCTGCCCGTCGCAATCAGAGACGCCCAGCCGCCGACGACAACGCCGCTGCTGATCAACACTCCTGGCAGCCAATTCAATTGGCGGAACGATGGTGAAATACGCCCTGCCATTTCCTGAATCAGGTACCGTGCAACGCGGGTCCCTGTGTCGATGGTGGTCAAAATGAACAACGCCTCGAAGAGCAGCGCAAACTGGTACCAGTAGGCCATTAATCCCGCCATTCCGGGCAACGCCGAAAAGATCGAGGCCATTCCTACCGCGAGGGAGACGGCACCGCCGGGCCGGCCGGCGACCTCGACCTCAACCAGCCGTGACAGCTCGGCGATTCGGAGCGGCGGGAAACCCATGGCCGCGAGCGCATCGGATGACAATGTCGTATTGATGGAGAAATAGTCGCCTGGCAAGAGCACCGTGGCTGCCACCAATGCCATCACTCCCACGAAGCTCTCGAGGAGCATGGCCGCATAGCCCACGAGCGCCTGTGATTCCTGCTCAATCATTTTCGGCGTCGTGCCGGAGGAGACTAGGGCGTGGAAACCTGAAACCGCCCCACAGGCGATGGTAATAAAGAGAAACGGAAATACGGTGCCGGGAATGATCGGGCCTCCGCCGTCCGCAAACGTCGTCATGCGGGGCATTTGGATAGTCGGCGCCAGCGCGATGACGCCGAATCCCAGAAGGAACACGACGCCAAGCTTCATAAAGGTCGAAAGGTACCCTCGGGGCACTAAGAGCATCCAGCCGGGCAACACAGAGGCAAGAAAGCCGTAGCCCGCAAGCAGCCAGACCAAGGTCGATCGCTCGTACTCGAACCAGGTCGCATACGAAGACTGGGCCACGATACGGCCCAGCAGCACGGCGATGATCAACAATGCCACACCAAGGAACGAGATCTCCGCGATAGCACCCGGACGGAACTTCTGCAGATAGAACCCCATGAAGAAACCGATAGGGATCGTCATCGCGATGGTGAATGTCCCCCAGGCATTGTGATAGAGCGCGTTGACAACGGCAAATCCGAGTCCCGCCAGCGCCACCACGACAATAAAGAGGACAGCCAACGCTGTCGCTGTGCCTGTCACAACGCCCAACTCGTCGCGAGCGATTTCCGGAAGTGATCTCCCATTTCGTCGCATCGACGCCACGAGGATGACGAAATCCTGGACCGCTCCCGCCAGCACCGCGCCGATCACCAACCAGAGAAACCCGGGAAGAAATCCGAATTGCGCCGCCAGGACTGGTCCGAGTAAGGGGCCGGCTCCCGCGATAGCCGCAAAGTGGTGACCGAAGAGGACGATACTATTCGTCGGATGGAAATTCACCCCGTCGTTCAGACGCACGGCCGGAGTGATGCGTTGATTATTGAGTTCGATGACCCTCGAAGCGATCCATCGGCCGTAGAAGCGATAGGCCAGCACATAGAGGCAGGCTGCGGCGACCACCAGCCACAGCGCATTCACCTGTTCATGGGGAGACACGAGACCGGCGACAATGGCAAGCGCGCCGGCACCCAGAAGAGCCACCAATCCCCAACTCAGGAGCTTGAGCGCGGACATGGCGAGCCATCCTAGCACAAACACCTCTTGGTCCGGAGCCTGCGGCTCGCGTGAAAGTGAGGGATGGCGTCAAGACAATCAGCGGCGCGGGAGAGCCCCTGAGTGGATGCCTCGCACGTCTGGCTCAGAGATCGGCGAGGCATGTCGTTAGATTAATTCCTGACGCATCCCTCTGACGGGGGAGGAAATTCTCGGCAACATGCGGGAATTTTCCGCTCGTTTCGTTGCCGGAAGGTCGTACGAACTCGTTGCATAGCTTTACCAGAACGCATTGCGACAGAAAAGTGCATAGGATCAGGCACTTCGAGCAGCCCTTCTTTTTAGGTATTTCTCTGGCCCTGGCATTGCAAACCATGAGGGCATGCTCACGCAGCTCAAAAGGAGATACAACATGTCACCTCTGATGTTGATGCTAGTACTCAGCCTTGTCCCCTTTCCAATTCTTGCGATCGCGATCCTTGCCGATCGATTGTTAAAGGCGACGCAGAAGACAGTGTCCTGATGGTCTGACGCCTCTGTTGTCGATTCACTCATGGATGAGGGAGGGACCGACCTGGCGGAGGCAGACACTCATCGATTTCGCCCCTCGAAGGGGGGATACATTTGATCGGCTCAAGCACAGTACACTGGCCGCATGGATGACATCAGGGTATACCATCGGGGTCTCTACCGCCTGTCGTTAACGTATCCCGCCATGTACTGCATCACCACGACCGTCGGTGAGGGAACGATCACCAACCTGTCGGCCATGGGATGCTCGATCGAAACGGACGAGCCGCTCCTCACACACCAGCACGTAGCGCTTCGCCTGCTCCTTCCAGACAAAACAGAATCCTTGGCAATCGGCTCAGCCGAAGTCAAATGGGTCAAGGGCACGCGTGCCGGCGTCGAATTCATTCAGGTCGAGCGGGAAGCCAACTTACGCTTACATTCCTTCGTTTGGGACAAAATGATCGAGCGGATTCAACTGCTTCAACAACAGCGCGCCGCCTTATCATCCTAGTCTTGTGGTGTGTCGCTTTTGTCCTCTTCCCATCGCTGCCAAGCAAAGCAGTCCGATCCCGATCCAGACCAGTTCTCGGAAACGCCTCAAAAGTGCGAAGGTGATCCCTGTGACGTCCGAGTAGCCGAAGGCCTTTAGCAGCAGTAAATTCCCTCCATCCTGCGCCCCCAGACTTCCCGGGATAAAAAAAGTTCCGCCTTTGATGAAGACCGACAGCGCGCCGATGGAAATCGCGGACAATAGTGAAGCCGGACCTCCCAAATACAAAATAATCACATACACTTCCACGGCTTCCGCCAGCCATCCCAGAAGATAGAGCGTCGTGGCCGCGTAGAAGGCCGACCGATGCTGCGTGTAGAAATTGAGGATAATCTCGTCCAGCGACCGTAATTTCTCTTCGCGGTTCTCGAGAAAGGCCACATGCAGACCGAGCCCACGCAGCGTACGAAGAATCCACATGAACAGCCCACGCTTCTGCACGAAAATGAAGGCCACAACTCCGAACAACAGCAAGGCGACGGAAAGGAGGCTGGCTGCCGCGATTTGACTGGATGATCCTTCCGCGCCCAACATCCAGAACGCCAGCCCAATTCCCACCAAGATGAAGAGCACCTGGGCGAGCGTCATGATGGTCTTGGCGATCACGACTGATGCGACTCCTTCGACCATCGGGATCTGGTGGCGCTGGAGAAGATAGGCCTTGAGTGGCTCGCCGCCGACATACGCGGTGGGGGTCGTCATATTGACCACCTCTCCAGCTGTCCTGATCGCAAAAATCCTCCAGAAGGCAATGCCATGAGCCGCTGAGTCTAGCGTGAGCTTCCATCCATAGGCTTCGAATGCGTACATCAGCAGCGAAGGGACCAAGATGACAAGGAGCGCACCGGGACCGACCTGGGTGGCCGCTTCATAAATTTTACCGGGACCGATGTGCCAAACGATGAAAGTGAGGGTGAGGAAACCGAGAAACAATAGCAGATAACGCCACACGCTATGAGGCAAGACGAGGTGGCACGGCTTGTGACGACAAGGTCGGGATGATTTGGCGGCGCATGATCTCCACTCCAGCAATCACGCAGACGGTTTGCTTGCAATCGCGGCCGGCCGGAGGACCCAAATCATGACTCCGGCAAACGCGAGCGAACCGATGGCGGCCAGCCACAGAAATGCTTCGAGCTTTCCGAGGAGGGCAAACAGGAACACGATGACGGAAAAATCCCTGCTGGCGACATTCTTCAACATGAAATCCGACCAAGCCGCATGTAGCGGCGTTTTCCATTCACTGGCTGTCTTGATTTTTTGAGCCCTGTTGACCAACGCAAACGACATGGCGTTCCCGCAAATGGCGGCAACTCCGAGAGCAAGCGGCATCCACTCCTGATCACCGCCGGCCGGCTGCCGATAGACCCCGACGGCGATTCCACCGAAGATCGCCATGTGCACGACATTATCAAGCGCGAGATCTAGCCACGCACCAAATGGAGACTCGGTGAACGTCAGACGGGCGACCTCCCCATCGCTACAGTCAATGACCGCCGCCAGTTGGAACAGCAGTGCCGCCCCAAGACCAGCCGCATACGTCCCAAAAGCAAATCCTGCCGCAGCGACGAGACCGATCACCGTGGCCAGGATCGTGATCGCGTTCGGCGACCAGCCGAGCGCTAGGAATGCTCGCGTGCACCACCGGGATACTTTCCGATTGAAGTAACGATCGACGACACCTTCGAACTCCCCTTTCAACGATGAATATAATCGTCGCTCGGCCCGGCGCAGATCGGCCTCGTTGAGAACCGGCTGAGACCAGCGGGATGGATCGTCTTCTCCCGTCGTCAGCAGGCGTACACGGCCATCTACAGAAGCTCGCTCCAGCCACCGGGCAATCGGTACCGTGTCCAACTCGGCCGCCAATCGTCCGGCGGCACTCAGCTCCGACGCCGGCATCACCATCACGTCCGCGAATCCACCGGTGCCGCCTGACTTCCACGCACGCATCACGGTCTCCGAACCGCTGCCTTGGGTGATCGGCGGTCCCACGACAATCGCCTGGCCAGCTCGGACATCGCGACGCAATTCTTCGATCAGCGTCCGTGGAAACACTGTCCCGACCCCCGACACCAGGCAGAAACCCCGCACTTCAGCGGCAAGCGATTCCCAGGTTCGGGGATCGTCCAAGGGAAATTCGCGGATTGGCATCCAACGCACGGGCACCGTCACGCGCGGACCTTTGAGAAGCGCCTGCCTTAGTTGTTCCTCCTCCGGTCCTGAAATGACGATTAGTTGCCTGATTCCGGCCCGCTGGAGGGTCAGGACGGTCCGCTGAAACAGACTCACGCCTACGACCGGAGTGAGTGGCCCGACCGCCTTCCGTCCCGGGCCGCCGAAAAGATCAATAGAGGGAAACAACACGGCCGTTGAAAGCCCTTGGAGTTCCGTGCCCTTGTCTACAATCGGTTCGTTCATCGATAGACGCCCTGCCGCACGACACTCACCTCAGAGTTTTGGGAGTATTTCCCGCTCTGCTTTCTCAACATCTTCTGCGAAATCAATCTCGGTCCAGGGCAGCCCCCCAATGACTTCATAGCCTACCTTGACGTCACGGAAGAACCCGATAAGCGCGTCTTCGTATTCCATCTGCCAGGCGTCACGATCCACAAACGTCCTCAAGGACGCCACGACATGGGGAGTGTCCGCATGGCGCACTTTGAGAAATCCGACGCCCTCTCCGGCTTGGTCATACCGCGACGGCATCTTTTTGGTGAGCGCAATCACGCGTCCGCCTTCGGCAACGACCATGCATTCTTCGCCGGTCTGCTTGACGGAATCATCCATCAACAAGGCGTTGGGATACGTCGACCGCACCAACCGGCGCAGAATGTCCTGGTGAAAAAGCACATCGGCATCCATGATCACGACGTCATCATCCAGGGCAGTACGAGCGATCCAAAGTGAGGAAATGCTGCCGCGATGGAACTGCTCATTCACCAAAAATTGTGTGCGCACCCCGAAGGGGTTGGACTCAACAGCCGCCCGAATCATTTCCTGCTTGTACCCGACGACGATATCGGCACGCTGCACACCCACACTCGCCAGCGAAGCCAAATAGCGTGAGAGCAAAGTCTGTCCGCCGAGTTCAATGAGGCATTTGGGACGGTGCTGCGTAACGGGCCAGAGACGCTTTCCGACTCCGGCTGCCAAAATGACGGCTTTCATCCAGGCTTGCCGATCTCTTCAAAAACATCAAGAAACTCCACGAACTGTTGCTCGGTGAGGGCGCCCATGTTGGCGATGCGGAATATCTTGTTTTCAAGATTTCCTTGGCCGGCATAAATCACGTATCCCCGTGTCTTCAACCGATCATGCAGTGTCTGATACGAAAGTCCTTCTGGCAGATAATACGCGGTGATACTGTTTGATTGCCGGTCAGGTGGAAGCACGGGCTTCACGCCGATCTTCGCCATTCGTTCACGAATCAACATCGCCATCCGCTTATAGCGCTGAATGCGCTTGGGCACCCCTTCCTCCAGCAGTTCGTTGAGCGCTTCGTCGAAGGCGTAATAGATCTGGATCGCCGGAGTGAACGGTATGACCCCTCGACCCTGATCATCGACGTAGTGCGTCAGATGCAAGTACCAGGACCGCTTGGGGTAGGTGCGCATCCGCTCCAAAAATCCTTTGCGCACGAGAACAAACGAGACGCCGGGAAATCCCTGAATACATTTGCCTGCAGTTCCAGCCACCATGTAGATCTTTGATCCGGCAATATCGATGTATTCTCCCGCCAAGGCACTCACGGCATCCAGAATGAACACGCGGTTCAGGCCGTCAACGACTTCGGCGATGGCCTTCCCCGGATTGAGCAACCCCGTCGTGGTTTCATGATGGACCATTCCCACGGCATGGACTTCCGGATGCTGCCGGAGAGCAAGACGCAGCCGCTCGGGATCCG
>JAICVE010000092.1 GCA_025935475.1 Nitrospira sp.
GAAAGCAGGGACCACGTACTTACTGGCGGAAGTTGATCTTAGCAAAGTGAAAAGAAGGGCCGCAACCTGCCTATTCTCACCCTCTCGCATCGAAGGCTGCTTGCATCTCGCTCAAAATTGCCGCGGCGGCCGCAGCGGGATCAGAGGCGGCGTGGATGGGGCGCCCGATCACAAGGAAGTCGGCGCCGGCCGCGATCGTCTGTGTCGGCGTCGTCGATCTCGCATGGTCATCCACATCCTTACCGGCGGGACGGACGCCGGGAGTCACGATGAGAAACCGCGGTCCGACTTTCGGCCTGAGCACTCCCGGTTCCTCTCCTGAAGCCACGACCCCATCGCATCCGACCTCGGCCGCAAGCAGCGCGCGCGCCGTCACCAACTCGTGAACCGTATGCTGGATGCCCATCTCGCGTAAGTCATGACTGTCGAAATTCGTCAGCACGGTCACCGCGAGCAGCTTCAAGGCGGAGTCGCCGCGTCCCTTGACCGCGGCCGTGAGCGCTTTGCGATTGGCATGGATCGTTAGAAACTCGACACCCATCGAAGCCACGCGTTCCGTTGCACGACGGACGGTTTCCTCGATATCGAGAAATTTAAGGTCGAGGAACACCCGCTGTCCCCGTTTAAGGAGACGCTGGACCATTTCAGGCCCAGCCGCTGTGAACAATTCGAGACCCACTTTGACAAAGGTCACTTGGTCTTGCACTTGATCCATTAGCCGTTCAGCTTCATTCGCCGACGGGACATCAAGGGCCAAAATCAACCGGTCGCGCGCGATCACTTTCACTGAAACGTTCCTCCTCCGCACCCAGAAGGGTTCCGCCTTGACGATCCGCAGAACCCTATGCTACAAATGCGCTCCTTTTGTACAGGAGTTTGCTATGCCAGTCATCCACAAATCCACGATTCGTCGTGCCCGACAGGCGGAAAAGCGCCAGACCCGCAACCGTGCTGCGCTGAGCGCGGTCAAGAGCCTCGTGAAAAAGGTTCAAACCGCCATCGCCGATAAGAAGTTCGACGAGGCGAAAACCTCCCTACAAATCGCCACATCAGCGCTGAGTAAGGCGGTGACCAAGGGTGTCTTGAAACCCAATACGGCGTCCCGCCGCATCTCCAGGCTCACCCGCCACGTGAACTCTTTGGCGGCTTCCCGCTAATCGTCCGCACATTCGACAAAGGTCTCGTCCGGGGCACCGCTGCACCTGGTGTCTCGGGCGGTTTTCGTTCTCCCTCCTGCGGTCGATCGCAGAGTTCAAACACAAGTCGATCGAGCAGTATCTCAGGCCTTGCTCCGCTTCCACCCTTGAGTTTTCCATCGGTGACGAGGCACCGTCCGAGGGCATCACGCAAGTGTGATTCCGCAAACTGTCCGAGAAAGGGTCGAATCTGGGAGGGATCCATCCGCAATAACCTGGAGGCCTCACTTTCACGTCCTGCCTGTTTCAACAGATCTTTGACCTTCCAGAGACGGCGGTATTGCCACGCCAGAGACCCAAGGATGCGCAACGGGGCCTCCCCGGATTCAAGATTGCGCGCCAGAATGGCCAGCGCCGCACCGCGCCGCCGACCCCCGATCGCGGCAGCCAAATCAAACACCGATGCGCCCGGCTGAGTGCCGCGTAACGCCGCGACATCGGCCCCGGACACGGCGCGACCGTCCGGGACATATGAGGCCAACTTTTCCATTTCATGCTTGACCGCATACAGCGACCCGGCGCAGGCCTCCCTCAGCAGGTGCAGCGCCTCTTCGTCGAGCCGGATGCCGAGTCGATCAGCTTCCTGCTTGAGCCAGGGCATCAAGAGCGCGTCCTTGAGCGGGGCACAATCGACGACAGTGGCGGTCTGCGTGAGCAGCTGTGTGAATTTCAGCCGCCCGTCCAGTTTCGCCGCAGCAAACACCATAGTCGTAGACTCATTGGGAGCTTTGAGGTAAAGGAGCAAGGCTTCGACGTGTTTCGCGGGGAGCTTATCCGCTGCTTTCACCATCACCAGGCGACGCGGCGCAAATACTGCCACCTCGGATGCGCAAGACACGATCGCGCTTCCCTCCGCCTCGTCTCCGTAGAAGAGATCGCTATTGAAGTCGTTGCCTTCTCCCCCAAGCACCGCCTGCTTGATGAGCGTCAGTCCGACGTCCCTGAGCAGATCCTCCTCGCCGATTAACGCGTATAGCGGGGCAACGGCATCCTTCTTGAGCTGCGTTGCGAGCTGCGCCATGCTGATCGATTGAGGCATCGAACGTTCCTTCAGGGCTTCTGCTTTGATTCCGTCGGGGCATTGGCCACGGGTTTCGTCAAGCGGCCGGATTCCAACTGCATGAGAAAGCGCGACGCGAGATCCTCGGCAATGTATCGTCCCGCTTGTTCCAACGCGCGGTTCTGCAGCACGCGATTAAATTGGAGATCCGTCGTCACAAAGAATTCCGACGCCCCCTTTGCAAGATGTGACCACACCAGACGCTTCGTCCTTGTTTCCTCGACTTTCACAGCAACAACGACTTCGGCCCGGCTTTCCAAGGTTGTGGTTTGGCTAAAACTCAGGGTCGGAAGGGTCACCGAGAGAATATCACCCGATACGACAAGATCCGCAGCTTCCCCCTCCGGCACGACCTGCGCACCACTGCCTGACGCAAACTCGTGCCGGAGATAATTGGTGAACCGTGTCTCCAGATTGGGTTCGAACGTGGCGTTTCGCAATGTGCGGATCACCACACGTGGAGGAGGAACCGATGAAGCGTCCGAGGTGGTACCCCCGATCGTGGGCCCCGGGCCTTCCACGCGAAACTGGTATCCGCAGCCGGCAGAAAGGGACAACAACACACACAGGAACGAGCAGCACCACTGCCTCGTGAAACTCCAACGATGGTTGGCAACGGGTACGCTCATCTCTGCTTGTCACACCACAAAATTCACCAGCTTCTTTTCCACATACACGATCTTTTTCGGCACTTTTCCTTGAAGCCATTCTGCAGCTTCCTGTCGGGCAAGGGCCTCAATCTCCTGGCGGCCGGCGTTGGCGCCGACCTCGATCCTACCGCGCAGTTTGCCGTTGATCTGGACGGGAATCGTCAAGCGATCGCTGACCGTCAGCGCCGGATCAAATTCCGGCCAGGGGTGCTGCGAAATGCTCGGATGATGCCCAAGCACGGCCCACAACTCTTCCGTGATATGCGGAGCGAAGGGCGACAACAACAGCACAAACGGTTCGATCAAGCTCCGTGGCCGGTGTTCGAGTTTTGTCATCTCATTGGTGAAGATCATCATCTGCGAAATGGCCGTATTGAACCGGAGATCTTCGATATCCTCCGTCACCTTTTTGATGGTCTGATGAAGAATCCGTTGCTGCTCAAGATTGGGAGTCGAGGACACAATCGCCGCGGACAGCCGGCCCTCTTCATTCACCATCAGGCGCCACACACGTTCCAGAAAGCGGGTCACCCCTTCGACCCCGCGCGTGCTCCACGGTTTCATCGCTTCCAACGGCCCCATGAACATCTCGTAGAGCCGCACTGCATCTGCACCGAACCGGTCAATCATCTCATCGGGATTGACGACGTTGCCCCGGGATTTTGACATCTTCTGATTGTCCTCCCCGAGCACGATGCCCTGATGCACGAGCTTCTTGAAGGGTTCCAGGGTGGTAACGACGCCGATGTCGTAGAGCACCTTGTGCCAGAACCGGGAATATAAGAGGTGCAGGACGGCATGCTCACTGCCGCCGATATACAAATCAACGGGCATCCAGTACTGCTCCTTAGAAGGATCGACCAGCTGGCGGGTGTTCTTCGGATCGATAAACCGGAGGTAGTACCAGCAGGACCCGGCCCATTGAGGCATGGTGTTCGTCTCGCGACGCGCCGGTTTGCCGGTAGAGGGGTCTGTCGTCGAGAGCCAGTCCTCCAGGTTTGCCAGCGGGCTCTCGCCATTGCCCGATGGAGTGAAATTCGTGGTTTCTGGCAACACGAGCGGCAATTGCTCCTCGGGTATAGGCTTGGGCTGGCCCTCGACCCACAGGATGGGGAACGGTTCGCCCCAGTAACGCTGTCGGGCGAACAGCCAATCACGGAGTTTGTAATTGACGGACTTCCTGCCCTTGTGGATGGTTTCAAGCCAGGCCGTGATCTTGGGAATCGCATCGACCGGCGCCAGGCCATCGATAGAAAAACGCCCGTCTGGCGTCGTGGAGTTGATCACCGTGCCTTGCTCAGTCTCGACAAAGGCTTCCTTTTCGACATCGCCGCCCGCAATCACTTCGCGAATCGGCAAGGCATACGTTTTGGCAAACGCCCAGTCGCGCGCATCGTGGGCGGGAACGGCCATAATCGCGCCGGTACCGTAACCCAACAGGACATAGTCGGCGATCCAGATGGGTAGCCGCTCGTCATTCACAGGATTCACGGCGTAGCCGCCTGTGAACACGCCTGTCTTCTCTTTCTCCAATTCCTGCCGCTGCAGATCGCTTTTCCGAGCGGCTGCCTGGCGGTACGCCTCCACCGCCTGGCGCCGGTCAGGCGCCGTCACGGCGTCAACGAGCGGATGCTCCGGCGCTAACACCATATAGGTGGCGCCGAAGAGGGTATCCGGCCGCGTGGTAAAAATTCGAATCCTCCCGTGGATTCCCGCAAGTCCAAATTCGACTTCGGCACCGATCGACCTGCCGATCCAGTTCTTTTGCATCTCCAGTGTGCTGGTCGGCCACTGGACCAGCGACAGATCATCCAACAACCTGTCCGCATACGCGGTGATCTTCAGTACCCACTGGCGCATGGGCTTACGGATGACATCGAATCCCCCGACTTCGCTCTTTCCGTCGACGATCTCCTCGTTGGCAAGCACGGTTCCCAGCGCCGGGCACCAGTTCACCGGCACTTCCGCCACGTACGCTAGGCCTCGTTTGAACAGTTGCAGGAAAATCCATTGTGTCCATCGATAGTAGTCATGGTCGGTCGTACTGAGTTCGCGCTCCCAGTCATACGACAGCCCGACGCGCTTCATCTGGCGCTTAAAGGTCGCAATGTTCTGAGCGGTCGTCATGGCGGGATGGATGCCGGTCTTCACTGCATACTGTTCGGCCGGCAACCCGAAGGCGTCCCATCCCATGGGATGAAGGACGTGAAAGCCCTTCATGCGTTTGTACCGCGATACGATGTCCGTCGCCGTGTAGCCTTCCAAATGACCGACATGCAGACCAGAGCCGGAGGGATACGGAAACATGTCGAGACAGTAAAACTTGGGACCGGAGGCATCCTCGACCGCCCGGAACGGCCGGTGTTCTTCCCAATACGCCTGCCACTTCACCTCAATGGCGTGATGATCGTAGGTTTTGCTCATCGCTATTCAACGTGGGACTGTGCAGTCGGTAGCGAGCGAATCTAACACAGGCGGGAAAGCCCCAACAAGGACGGGGGCAGAAACCAGAGGTGGCCAATCAGCCCCACGACGCCGCTGATCAACACGCTGAGCCCCTGCCGTTCAACAGCGCCGGCAGGTGCTCGACCGAAACAAAATTGGAGGACCGCACGGGAGGCAACTGAGAGCTGGATTTTGCACTATGAATAATTGTGGCGATGCCGTAGTGCCTGGCGGCAATCAGGCAGGTCTCGTCGTCGTCAACATAGAGAGAGCGGCTTGGATCGAATCCAACCAATCTACGGCATGCCGGCCAGTATTCCGTCCGCATCTTGAGGTAGCCCACTTCGAAGGCGTCGACGATCCGATCCACGTGGCGGTCGAGACCGGTTTTGGCCGATTTGATGGCGACACCCGTGTCATGGGCATTCGTCAAGACGATCAGGCGTTTGCCTTTGATGCGCACCGCTCTTAAGAAGTCCTCGGCACCTGGCAGAAACCCGATCAGGTGCTGCAATTCCCGGTGCATGGCGACGACATCGATGCCGACCCGCCCGCTCCAGTAATGCAAGTCGGTCCAGGCCAGCTCCCCTTCCACAGACCGGTACATCGCCATCAACCGTTCACGTGACACCTCGAAAGACAGCCCCTGCATGACCGCGTAGCGTCGGGGCAACTCTTCTTCGAAGAAAAAGTTGTCGAAGTGGCGGTCAAGCAATGTTCCGTCCATGTCGATCAGGACATCATCGATGCCATCCCAATTGAGAACGGAAGAAGTACCTGAGGCGGCGCGTTGACTCATCATGCAGAGTATATCGGAGCGGTGAGCGGAACACGAGGCAGGTTGTGTTTGAGAAAAACGCTATGTTACGGTCCCAACCCACGGTTTCGATCAAGATCTTATGGCTTCACCATCGACGCTTCCTCTCGAGTTCTCGGCTCCTCTGCCCACTGTTGCCATCATCGGCCGGCCGAATGTCGGCAAATCGACCCTGTTCAACCGCATTCTGGGAAAAAAAACGGCGATCGTCGACGACGTACCTGGCGTCACCCGGGATCGAAACTATGCGGAAGCCAATTACCGCAACCGTCCGTTTCGGCTTGTCGATACGGGAGGGCTCGAACCTTCTGCGTCGGAAGGGATGATGGCCTTGATCAAACGTCAATCGGAGCTGGCCATTGCCGAAGCCGATATCCTCGTGCTGCTGATGGACGGCCGGACCGGTGTGATGCCGCAGGATCTGGAAGTCGTCCGCCTGTTGCGCGGGACGACGAAGCCGTTGTTCATAGCCGTCAACAAGGTTGATACGCCGAAGGTGGAGACGCTGGTTGCGGACTTCTATCAGCTTGGCGTGGAGCAGCTATTCCCGATCTCGGCTGAACATGGGCTCGGCGTGGCCGAACTGCTCGATGCGATGTATGCCGTCCTCCCTTCCTCCGACGAAGCTTCGACCTCGGCGGCCATGCCCAGAGTGGCGATCGTAGGCCGACCGAATGTGGGCAAGTCTACGCTCCTCAATGCCGTGCTGGGCGAGGAACGGGCGGTCGTCAGCGACGTACCCGGTACGACAAGGGATGCTATCGACTCGCTGGTAATTTACGAAGATCGCCGCTATCTGTTGACGGATACCGCCGGCATCCGGCGGAGAGGAAAAATCGACCGCGGGATCGAAGGCTACAGTGTGGCGCGTTCGTTGAGGGCGATCGGGCGATCGGATGTGGCCGTGCTCTTGCTCGATGCGCAGGAAGGGATCACCGAGCAGGACACCAAGATCGCCGGCATTGTGATTCGTCAGGGCCGCGCCTGCATCCTCTTGGTGAACAAATGGGACTTGCGCCAGGGCGACGCGCAGGCCCGTCAGACATTTGAAAAAGACCTCAAGCGACGCTTCCCGTTCCTGGCCTGGGCGCCGGTCCTGTTTGGCGCGGCGGTGAAGCCTGATTCCGTGCGGCGCCTGTTTCCCGTGATCGACGAGGTGTACACGTCATTTTCGACCCGGATCCCAACCGGACAACTCAATCAGTTCCTGCAAGACATTCTCGCCGTTCATCCCTTGCCGTCCCGAAAAGGGAAGCCTGCCCAAATTACGGCGGCCGCGTTCATGACTCAAGTCGCGGTTCACCCACCGGTCTTTGCGCTCTTCGTCGGCCATCCGGAAAATATTACCGCTGCGTACCTTCGCTTTCTTGAGAATCAAATCCGTGGGACGTACGGATTTTCGGGTACGCCCCTGCGTCTGCTCGTCAGGAAAAAATAGCCGGGCCCTGTGAAGCGGCTTTCGGCTTGACTCCTCCGCATCATCATGGTTAAGTCCCAGGACCCCGGCGGTCCCTCCGCCGACATGAACACTTTTTCCCCGTTCACTCATATGAATGCTCCTTCTCGAGATATGCACTGGCGCTCTTGGCTTCAAGGGTCGTGCCTGGCGACCGTCATCGCCATCGGCATGCCTCACAGTCTCGTCGCAGCTGACGAGCCGCCTCAGGCTAGTGACCCCGCATCCGCACAAACGCCGGCGATAGAGCCTCTCCCATCACGCGATCCAGGACCGGTGGAAGTTGATCCTTCCGTTACGCTGAAAGGCGCCGTCTGGCGAACCAAAGCCGGCATTGTCTTTCTCAAAACGCCGGTCGGCCTGTTGACGCTCAGCTCGAAAACCACGCTAAAGGATTTGAAAGGCTCGCATGAAGTCTCGTTCTGGGTGCACGAACGCCATTTCGTCGTCGAGATACGCCGCCGAAGCGACGCGTCGCTTGTGCACCGCTATCTCGGCGGACCGATGACGCTCGGGCCGGATTCCTCCAAAACACTGCGCTACTGGTCCGCCGAGGGCGAACAGACGGTACACTACGGAACGCAGGAAGCGAAGCTCGGCACGTACCATGAAGGCGACCAGGTGACGGTGGAAGTCGACGAGTCCCAAACGATCATTGGCGTTCATGATTTGCAATTTGATTTACAGATCAGTCAGACGCCGCCTTCGGGATCGTCGGCTCATGTGCTCCTCTCCGGGTCAGTGTCCAAGACGAAATCGAACTTCGTGTTCGTCAGGACCCCCGTCGGCGTCGTGATGGTCAACGCCAAGATCGGCATCCCCCCCGTGAAGGTCGGACAATCCCTGACCCTGCATATCGATGATGGGCGCGTCACGGTCGAGGTCCGCAAGGCCACTAAGCCGGCAGCCTAACGCGGTCCTGTGTTTGACAGGGTTGCCCTTCACTCCCTAGACTCGCCTGACCATGGCACGCCCCGCTCCTCGTCCTCCACAATCCCCTGAAGCGTTTGATACGCTGTACCGAGAGCATGTCGATCTGGTGTATCGCTATGCCCATCGGTTGTGCGGCGAAGATGAGGCGGCGAAGGACCTCGTCCAGGAAACGTTCCTGAATGCCTATCGAGGGCTCCGCCAGTTTCGCGGCGATGCCAAAATTTCCACATGGCTCTACACCATTGCTTCCCGTGCGTGCCTACGCATGCGCCGAAAGCGCAAGGGAGCGCCCGAGCGCGAGCTTTCACTCGAGGAGTTTGTCCCCAGTTCGGAGGGTGAGTTCCGTCTCCAGATTCCGATCGACGGGTTGACGCCCCAACAGGCGCTTGAGAACAAGGAATTGCGTGAAGCGCTCGAACAGGCCATCAACAAACTGCCCAAGAAATACCGCATGGCACTGGTGCTGAGAGATATGGAAGGTTTGTCTGCAGGGGAAGCGGGCGGCATCATGGGATTGAGCGAGCGGACGCTGAAAACACGGCTCCATCGGGCGCGATTGTTCGTCAGGCGGGAGTTGAGCGCACGCGGGATGGCCCACACTGATCGTCACGTGCACGACGAGTGGCGC
>JAICVE010000341.1 GCA_025935475.1 Nitrospira sp.
GGGATGTGAGATCGGTCGGTTTGGGCATGAACTCCCGTTCCGGGTGCGTGGCCTGGAGGATCGTCGTAATATAGCTCTCGGATCGGTGCATGGAGCTTTCGACTTTGCGAAGGTACTGTTCTCCGGGGGTGCCCGTCGGGACTTCATCCCAAAGCAAGGTGAGGTACCCAGCCAGTGGCGCCAGCGAATTGTTAAAGGAGTGCGCCAATTGCCCGACCAAAGCTTTCATAGCCTGGAGGCGTTCGTCCCTTTGCCGGAGGTCGTCTGTGCGCGCCAACGGCTTGGGAAAGTCCAGGATGGTTCTCATAAGTTGGTTCGGCACTGCGCCACGAAGATCGCGACGAGCGCACTGGCAAGGATGATGACAATACGAATCATGTGAAACTCTGTGAGCGTTCCGCCGCGGACGGGGCGGACGCCGGGAACCTGAGTCCCTGACGCCCGCCGCCGTGGGTCTCCGCGGGTTGGTGAGCTACTTGTTGCCTTTCTGGATCTCGTCGAAGACGCCACCGTCGACGAAATGCGTCCTCTGCGCCTTCTGCCAGCCGCCAAAAGCTTCGTCGATGGTGATGAGCTTCAGCTTCGGAAACTGCTGCTCGTACTTCTTCGCGATGGCTTCGTTGCGAGGCCGGTAGAAGTTTTTGGCCGCCAGCTCCTGCCCGGCGTCTGAATACAAGTAGTCAAGGTAAGCCTTCGCCACCGCCTCGTTTCCCTTCCGGCGCGCCACTTTTTCCACCAGCGCCACGGGCGGCTCGGCGAGAATGCTCTGGGACGGATTAACAATCTCGTACTTGTCCGAGCCGTGCTCCTTGAGCGCAAGATACGCTTCGTTCTCCCAGCCCACCAGCACATCACCGATGCCTCGCTGAATGAACGTGGTCGTTGCACCGCGAGCGCCACTGTCAAAAACCGGCACGTTGTGATAGAACGTGGCCACGAAGTCCTTGGCCTTGTTCTGGTCACCGTTATTCTTCGTCAGCGCATACCCCCACGCCGCCAGGTAGGTCCAACGCGCGGCGCCCGACGTTTTGGGATTCGCAGGGATGACGGCCACTCCTGGTTTCGCGAGATCGTCCCAGTCCTTGATGCCCTTGGGATTTCCCTTTCGCACCAGGAACACGATGGTCGACGTGTAAGGCGAGCTGTTGTTCGGCAGTCGCTTCTGCCAGTCGGTCGGAAGCAACTTTCCCTTCTGAGCAATGGCGTCGACGTCGTAGGCCAGAGCCAGCGTGACGACGTCCCCCGGCAACCCATCGATGACCGAGCGGCTTTGTTTCCCCGAGCCGCCATGCGATTGCTGAATTGTCACCTTCTGCCCTGTCTTCGCCTGCCAGTACCTGGCAAAGGCCTCGTTGTATTGGACATAGAACTCACGCGTCGGGTCATAAGAGACGTTGAGCAATGTCGCCGGCTTTGGCGCGGCGGTCGCAACCAATGCGGTTACGGCCCAGGCCAGACTGCTGAGAATGTGTTTTTTCATGTTCTATTTTTCTCTGGGTGATCATCCGTTATCAGAACGAAAATTGGACCCGCGCGAGAATGGCTCGTTCATCGTCAGCCGTCACCTCTCCGCGCGTCGTGCTCCCCTTTTCAAAGTCGGTGTGAATATAGTTCAGACTGGCTTTCACGTTGCGGTTCAAGTGCCAGTTCAAACCCACGGCCCATTCGCGGGCCTCTCTGGGCGAATTCGCCGCGGCGTAATTGGGGAAGGCATCTTCATCAATCGATAATTGACCGTAGCGCACCGCAATCTCCCATGCACCCCAGCCATCGCCCCCAAGGGTAAAGGGATGTTTCGGCGCGACCGGGCCGAACGAATTATCCTCGCCGGTGAGGTAGTACGACGCCGCCACCTGCCATGACGCGTTCCGGAACGTGTCCTTCGTCACGTTACCCGGTCCCCCGGCGCGGCGAGTCACCTCATGGCTCGCCACAACGTATTCACCAAACAACCCAAACGGCCCCCAGTAGTAATAACCTTGCGGCGAGAATCGTGTCACGCTGCCGTCGGCCGTCACATTGGGCGCGGCCGCCGTCCCTGCCCCGGTGCGCCAGCGAAACCACGTCTGCTGGCCGCCGGTCGCGTAATTGCGCAAGGTCCCGACATGGGATCCATGTGTTCCCGAGATGCCCAGGCCGAGTTTCTTCAAGGGCTCGATGTCCGTTTTGTCAAAGGGATGGACGAACACCCGCCCGGCGAGATCCTTGCCGTCGTCGCTGACCTCGACGTCGCCACTGCCTCCGTCCTCCACGCCGTTAAAGTATCCGGCCTGATAGGCGATCGTGTTCCCCCACAGTTTTCCGTGCAGTTGCACTCCAACGTCGCGGTTGGGAACGAGCTGGGTCGGAAGGCCGCGCTCGATGAACAAGAGGTTCGCGCCGGATTGCAGCCGCTCCAGGCCAACGGGTTCCTTCATCTTGCCGATCTGAAGCTGGGCCTCATCCCAGTGCCGGAAGTTGATGTAGCCATCCTGGAGAAATCCATTGTTGCCGTTGCCACTGGTGACGCCCGAGGCGAAGTCGAGCATCAGGCGGTAATCAAAATCCTTCCAGACGGTACCCTCGAAGATCGGGCGGACCCGGCGCAGCAGGAACGTGTCGTTTCCTTTGACGCCTTCATTTTCGCCGAGGAAGAAACGGGAGTCCGCCTGAACGTAGCCACGAATTTTCAGGGTGAAATTTGTATCCGCCGTGCTGACGTGCAATCCGCCAGCTCCCAAACTCAGCGAGGGCGCGGTCTGCGCCTTGGCGCTGGCTGCTTCCGTTTCGAGCTCCTTGTTGCGTTCCAGGACTTTGACCTTTTGATCCAATTCGAGCAGTTGTTGTTTGAGCTGCCGGAGCTCATCGCTTTGATCCTCCGCCAACACGTAACCAGCCTGCGCGCTCAACAGAGCTGCGATCGCCATCCATCGATTAATCTTCATTGGTTGCTTTCATCTCCGTTCGCCTCCGATGGTTCGGTCAGTTCACAGTTATTAATTGGGGAGTACGCCGCCACCTGTGTGGTAGGCAAAATTCAGTGGGAATCCTTCGTGTCCCTCCGCTCCAGCCGCACCTTTTCGGTCTTCTCAATCTGGACCACGCGAGACTCGTGCACCGAGATTAGGACCACGCCAAATCTCATGGCTTGGACGTTTTTCGTCACAACCTCTATCCATTCAGTCGTGTTTACATCATTCTCTCTTAGCGCATCCATAAAGTCGCTTCTCATTCAATCTGCAAAGATTCTACGTTAATCTCTACCCTGTCAATAGACTTTTATAATTCTCTCAATCTTTGCGGCCAGGAACAGAAACTTGATTGTTTTAATGTAGATTTTACGCTGAGGTCTGATGAAGCTATCGACTCGGGGGGAATATGCGTTACGCGCGCTGCTGGTTCTGGGCCAGGACTACATGGAAGATGATTCAGTCGTGCGCATTCAGGAGATTTCGA
>JAICVE010000108.1 GCA_025935475.1 Nitrospira sp.
GAAAGCCTGACCCGTTTTTGTTCAAAAAGTATTGAACACGCAGGGCTGGTCCTCTCGACAGGGGACTGGCCCTTTGCTTTTTGGGAGAATCTCAGTACCTATCCACCCGCCGACTTGCTGCGACTTCAGCGGCGACCCAATCTCAACATCCACGCCACGGACATGGCCACACTCTCGCCCTTCGAGTTTTCACGCTCGTTGCCACACCAGTTTATCCGTATAGGTGGGAGGCGCTCACGCAGCCCATTCGGTACGTAGCCGGTTTGTCTTCCTGTTCTCTCCTGCATACAAACCTACACCCGTATCCGGCACTAAGGATGAAACTTACGGCTTATGACAGGCATGGACATTGCTTTTTGAAACGTCTCTTATCCCGTTCCTTGTCTATTAAACCTCGGAGATTCATCAATGAACGGTCGCCAGCCGATTGCATGCCGATACGGTGTTCTTCTGTTTCTGTCCCTTTTCTGTCTCACAATGAGTGCGTGTGCACGCGGTACGTCTGTGATGGAGGCTTCGAATGATGAGCTTGCTCGATTCGAAGAATCAACGAAGGAACTCCGCAAATTGGCTCAGGGGGGAGATCCATCGGCGCAAAACGAACTCGGCCTGCTGTACTACGAAGGCAGAGGGGTTCCTCAGAATCATAGAAAAGCGAAAGAGTGGTTTGATAAGGCCGTGGAGCAGGGCCATACGGGGGCCCAAGTCAATCTGGGTACGTTGTATCTCAGAGGTGAGGGTGCTCCGCAGAGCAGCCAAATGGCGTTGTTTTGGTTCAGTCGGGCGGCAGGACAAGAAGATGCTCTGGCTTTTGCGAAACTTGGGTTGATGTATTCGCAGGGACGAGGAGTGCTTCAGGACTTCATTCAGGCCCACATGTGGTACAACCTGTCAGCAGCCCACGGAGAAGGAAGGTCAGCAGAGGCGCGAGACGCCCTCGCGAGACAGATGACGCCAGCCCAGATCGCCGAAGCGCAGCGGCTTGCACGTGAGTGGAGGCCAAGGGAAGAAAAGTCACGAAAGACTGCCTATTAACAGACGATTGATCGCTTTCTGCAGCGAGATCTTTCCGAACGCCCAGCCGCGTGCGTACACCTGAATCTCTCTCAGCCATTTTGACCGAGTCCTCTCCATCTTTCCTGCCGAGTGCCCCGTGTCTGTACCTTCACGTTTCGACAGTGCAGTTGACAAGATGTCGCTCACAGTGGGAGCAGCCCTTCTCTGCCGCATCGCTTCATTCGTTCGTTGACGCCTCCTGCATCGGTTGTGTATAACGGAGGCGCTCTCGTTAGTTCTATTCTTCGCCACAGGTCGACTCACCATGGGTGCACGCGAATTCCATGATGGCGCAAAAGACGGCTTCGAAGCCCTCGAACCGCTGAATCCGGAAGCCATCCAGTCGTTCGACGATCTCTTGATCGCCATGCGTAAGACGGCATTCGGAGGCCGCCGCCTCGGAGAGGCCTATGAAGTGCTGTGGGCCATGATCGAGGATAGGGACTGTTCAGTCGTGATGACACTCTCCGGGGCGATGACGATCGCAAAAATGGGCAAGATCATCAGCTCGATGATCGACCATGGGATGGTGCAATGTGTGGTATCGACTGGTGCATTGATTGCTCACGGCCTGAGCGAGTCCGTGGGAAAGACACATTACCGTGTGCCTCCCTCGGTGAGCGATGAAGAGCTCTTTAAGAAGGGGTACAACCGGGTCTACGACACGTTGGAGATGGAAGCGAATCTGAACTACGTCGAACATGTCGTAGGCCAAACCATGAAACGAATCGACCCCGATCAGCCGCTGTCCTCGGAACTGCTCACTCGCGAGTTGGGTCGTACCTTGGCCGAAGGATTCGACGGAGACGGCATCCTCAAGAGCGCCTATCTGAAAAAAGTCCCGGTCTACATTCCGGCCTTCACCGACTCCGAAATGGGCCTAGATGTCGGCACATGGGCCATGGGGCGGGTGGTGGATCAGGCCCGTGCCCAGACGAAAGGAGGCAGCGATCTTGATATCCTGCGAGCGATCAACAAATCGTATCCATCGTTTAATCCCTATCAGGATTTGAACAGTTACACGCAACATATTACGGCGGCGAAGCGGCTCGGTATCTTTACGATCGGCGGCGGAGTTCCGCGCAATTGGTCCCAACAGGTGGGGCCCTATATCGAAATCAGCAATATGCGGTTGGGGCTGAGCGTCAAGCCGCCGCGTTTCCAATACGGCGTGCGAATTTGCCCCGAGCCTGACTATTGGGGCGGCCTGAGCGGCTGTACCTATCAAGAAGGGGTGTCTTGGGGAAAATTCGTGCCGCCCGAGGAGGGAGGCCGTTTTGCCGAAGTTCTGAGCGATGCCACCGTGGTGTGGCCATTGCTCATGGCTGGACTGCTTGAGCGCAAGAAGGCCAAACATGCGGCTCGGACATGAAGAATGCACTCATGCGAATCGCCGAGCTGCTGCTGGGTTTTGTGCTCGTAGTTGCGGGGGCAGCCAATGTCGGCGCAGGTTCGGTCGCGGATGATGGGCGCGTCCAGGGCAAGGTCGATGCGCCGCTCACCTTGATCGAGTACTCGGATTTCACTTGTGGCTATTGCATGAAGTTTTTCAAGGAGACCTTGCCAAAGTTGCAGGCCACGTACATCGACACCGGCAAGATCAAGTTCGTCTATCGAGACTATCCGCGGGCAGATCGCGGTGTCGGAGTCGAAGCTGCGGTGGCGGCCCGTTGCGCAGGAGCCCAGGGACGTTATTGGGCCATGCATGATCGGTTGTTCGGTGAAGGCAGCCGGTTGGATTCGGGCTCATTCAAGAGTGTCGCGAAAGCCCTTGGGTTGGATCAAGGGGAGTTCGGAAAGTGCTTCGATGAACGGCGTCATCTGGAATCGATTTTCCAAGATCGGCGCGAGGCAAATCGTTGGGGATTTCATGGAACGCCGGGATTTATTTTGATGCAGACCGTCGGCGGGCCCACGGACCAGGTCCCGGCCGTCGCGATCCCGGGAGCATTCCCCTTTGAGGCCTTTGCCGAAGAAATCGACCGGATGTTATCCAAGGTGCCCGGTTCATGACTCTCACACCATCTCATTGACGAAGGATTACCGTATGTCTGATATACAGTCGTTCTGGCCCGTCGCGCAGCGCGATGGTGAACCGCCGTTTTGGGTCTGCATGTCGTGCCTTTCGGAAGTGTTCTATCGCAAGGTTCCGATGCCCGATTGTCCGGGTTGTCACGGTGTGTCCACCTATGAAGCGTTCGCCATCGAGGCGATCACCGACTGGGGCACTGAAGATTTGGTCGCGAGGGCACGGGCTGCGGAACAGGCGGCGAACATGCAGCCCGCTTCCGCCTCTTCGGTCGAGACCACGCCGTAGGCCAATCGTCCAGCGCGGAGTGTGTTGTTGCAGGGACCACGTCCATTTCTCATCGGCGGCCAATGGCGCCAGGGGGACATCACTGTTCCCGTGCACGATCCCTTCACGGGAAAGGTCCTCGCCGAAGTCTCCCAGGCGAACGAGGCCGACGCCGAGGCGGCCATCCAGTCCACCGCCGAGGCAGCAACACCGATGGGCGCCTTGCCAGCGCATCGCCGCTATCATGTCCTCCAGCGCATCGCCGGTTCGTTGTATGACCGTCGCGAGGAGTTTGCCCGGCTGATGTCCGGTGAGGCTGGAAAGCCGATCTCCGATGCGCGTCGGGAAGTCTCGCGAGCCGTACAGACTTTCACGGTCGCCGCTGAAGAAGCCAAGCGGATCGGGGGTGACCTCATTCCTCTCGACTGGACGCCAGGGACAGATTCCCATCTCGGTATCCTCCGCCGCTTTCCGATCGGCCCCATCCTGGGTATTACGCCATTCAACTTCCCTTTGAACCTCGTCGCCCACAAGGTCGCACCTGCGTTGGCCGCAGGGAACCCTATTCTGATCAAGCCGGCTCCGCAAACCCCGTTGACGGCCTTGTTGCTCGGAGAAGTAGCGTTGGAGGCTGGCGTACTTCCCGGCGGACTCAACGTGCTGCCGTGCGAGAACCAGATTGCGGAGCGATTGGTTGTCGACCCGCGCTTTAAGCTCTTGAGCTTTACGGGCAGCGCGGCGGTGGGGTGGCGGCTCAAGGAGAAGTGCGGCAAAAAGAAGGTCGTCCTCGAACTGGGAGGCAATGCCGGCGTCATCATTGAGCCGGATGCCGATCTGGAGTTCGCGGCCCAACGTTGTGCCACCGGTGGATTCGGCTATGCGGGACAAACGTGCATTTCCGTTCAACGGATTCTCGTCCACCATTCCATTGCCGACCTCTTTACCACGAAGCTGTTGCTCCAGGTGGCCCGGTTGAAAGGGGGCGATCCGAGCGACGAGGGTACGGTCGTGGGTCCGCTGATCGACCACAAGGCAGCCGATCGTGTCGCGCAGTGGATCGCAGAAGCGGTGGCCCAAGGCGCCCGCGTCCTGTTGGGTGGCAAGCGCATGGGGTCGGTAGTGGAAGCGACGGTGCTGTCAAACGTCACACCGGCCATGAAGGTATCCTGCCAGGAAGTGTTCGGGCCTGTGGTGACTGTGACGCCCTATCGTCGGCTCGACGAGGCCATTGACGCGTTGAACGCATCGGAGTACGGGCTGCAAGCCGGTGTCTTTACCCAGGACGTCAACAAGGTCTTTCACGCATTCCGTCACCTGGAAGTCGGAGCTGTTCTGGCCAACGAAATTCCGACGTTTCGCGCGGAGCACATGCCGTACGGGGGTGTGAAGGATTCGGGCCTTGGTCGCGAGGGCTTGAAGGCGGCGATTGAAGAGATGACCGAGCCTCGGGTCCTTGTGATGAATCTTCGGCCGCCTTCCGCGGGGTAGGGGAAAAAACGTCGGGGATATTGCGATCCGCGGACATTCTTGATACAACAGCGACCCTGTGCCTGAAGAAACATCGCGTCAGGCTTGCCGTTTCATGCAGTCGGGCGAAGCAAGGGAGAAGAGACGATGGTACCTACGCACATGTTTCTGACCAGGGGAGTCGGCGTCCACCGCGAAAAGCTGGCCTCGTTCGAACAAGCGCTGCGCAGCGCCGGTGTCGCCTACTGTAACCTCGTCAGCGTCTCGTCCATTCTCCCGCCCAACTGCAAAATCATTCCGCGCAAACGCGGCGAAAAATTGTTGAATCCGGGTGAAATCACGCATTGTGTCATGGCACGGTCGGAAACCAATGAGCGCAATCGCCTGATTTCCGCGTCAATCGGGCTGGCGATCCCCACGGACCGCCGCACGTACGGGTATCTTTCGGAACACCACGCACACGGGGAAACCGACGAGGAGACGGGCGAATACACCGAGGACTTGGCCGCGCAAATGCTTGCGACCACGTTGGGCGTCGAATTCGACCCGACTATCGCGTGGAAGGAACGTGAGCAGGTGTTCAAGATGGGCGGCAAGATCGTGCGTACCTTGAACATTACGCAGTCGGCCATTGGAAAACCGGGGCGATGGACCACCGTCGTCGCGCTGGCGGTGTTCATTCCTCTGGAAAATCTGCCGAAGCGGGCCCGCCGCTAACCTGCCGGGGCAGAGCAGCGCACAAGCCCGCTCTTGCAGGCAGCGAGTACATGTCTATGACGCTTCCCGCTGGATGGGAAGGCTCTCAGCACAATTTTTTGGGGCTCGAAGAACCGTGGTGCCATCCCGACCGGGCCGGCGTCTATGTGCTTCCTGCGCCTTACGAACACACCTCCAGCTACGTCCCGGGCTCTGACGAAGGCCCGTCGGCCATCATTGAAGCCTCCCATCAGGTCGAATTCTACGACGAGATGCTTTGCTGTGAGCCGTACCGTGAATGGGGCGGGATCGCCACTCTCACGCCTCTCGACTTGAGAGGCAAGGTCGACAAGGAGGCGGTGGAGGCGATCGAGGCATTTGTGCGGCCTCATGTCGCGACCGGGAGGTTTCTCGTCACCTTGACGGGAGAACATACGGGAGCGTTAGGGGCGATCCGGGCGCACGCGAAACGGTATCCCAGTTTGACCGTCGTACAGATCGACGCGCACGGGGACCTCCGCCATGCCTACCAAGACAATCTCTATAGTCATGCCAGCGTCATGGCACGCGTGGTCGATGATGAATTGCCGTTGGTGCAGGTCGGGATCCGATCGATTTGTCCGGAGGAAGTCGCCCGGATCGCGCGCACCGATCAGATTTCGACCTTTTTTGCCGCCCAACTGCTGGATCCCTCGGGTCCTTATGACGGGAAATCCGCTCGGTGGATTCCCGATGTCGTGAAGGCCTGTCGGGGACCAGTGTATCTGACCTTTGATTGTGACGGCCTTGACGCCTCGCTGGTCCCCGCCCTGGGGACGCCAGAGCCAGGCGGGCTCGGGTGGTACGACACCTTGAATCTCATTACGGCGCTAGCCGACGGGCCCGGCATTCTCGGCATGGACATCAGTGAAATTGCGCCAATCAAAGGATTCGTGGCTCCCCAGTTTTGTATCGCCCGGCTGATTTATCGTATCCTGGGAAGAGTGAAGGCCGGCCGGCGCGTCCATTAGCCAAATCCCTCTCTGTGACCGAGACCATTCGCATCAATAAATTCTTTACCGAGCACGGTATCTGCTCACGCCGGGAAGCCGACCGGCTGATCGAGGCGGGGCGCGTCACTATCAACAATGTCCTCGCAACGCTTGGGGACCAGGTCAGCAGCCGGGACGTGATCGCCCGCGACGGACAGGTGATCCCCTGGAGTCAGTCGCGGGTTTACATAAAATATCACAAGCCGGTAGGCGTCACGACGACGAGCGAAGCCCACGTTCCACGCAATATCATCAGAGAGATCGGCCATCCTGAACGCATCTTTCCGATCGGTCGGCTCGACAAGGACTCTTCCGGCCTCATTCTCCTCACCAACGACGGCGACATCGTGAACGAGATCCTACGGACTGAGTTCGGGCATGAACGTGAATACGAGGTCACAGTGGATCGCCCATACGATCAGGCGATGTTGGACAGTCTCTCGGCGGGGGTCGTTATCCTGGGAAGCAAGACCAAACCCTGTCTCGCGGAACGCCTTGGGCCAAGACGGCTTAGGATCGTGTTGACGGAAGGCAGAAATCGACAGATCCGACGGATGTGTCGGGCAGTCGGGTACAGGGTCCTCACCCTGCACCGTGTGAGAATCATGCATATTACCCTGGCCGGCCTGCAGGCAGGGACTTGGAAGCCACTCTCGCCACGAGAGCAACAGGAGCTGCTCACCGCTGTCCGGCGGAATCACTGAAGCGGTCGAATGCTGAAGGCTTCCGAGGAGGATGGAGGGGGCCTCTGAGAGGTATGGTCCGGACGGAATGATTCGGGATCGGGCTCGGACGATTGGCCCGTGTCCCTGCCGAGAGCCCGTGATTTCGTAAGAAACAGATTCAGTAATGCGATGAAGAAGCTTCCCCCAACGAGCAAGATGCTTGTCGACTGAATCGCTTTCGTGCCTTCGTCTCGCATGTCCTTCGCTACATCGGCGACGGTATCCAGGAGACGGTCCAACGCGAGGCTGACCTGGATCATCTTGGGGCCGGCGTTGTCGGCAGCATGCTCTTCGGCATTGTGTCGTAAGCGATCGCGCTCAGAAGGGGATGCGGCGTTCCATTCACGGGATAGCAGATCGATCGTCGTGCTGGCCGCAGAAAAATACTGATCCAGGCTCTTGCGGACGGCTTCGATGTCTTCCGGTTCGCTTCTCCCGCTGCGGGAGACACGTAGGCCGGCGGCCGCGTACCGGTCCACCGCGAGTTGGACCCTTGCCCGCTGATCTGGGAGAGACTCGGTAATCCGTTCGAAATCCTTTTGGCTGTCCGCTTGCAGCGCGCGGATGATCGTGTTGCGATATCGCATCACGTCGGCGGAGATATGCGCCAGATCGGCGGCGCCGAGCGTGTATTCGGTATACATGATGCGCAGGTCCTGGTCGACGCGGCTCAGCGCACCACCGCTCATCCAGCCAAGGCCTGCAATCAGCAGACTGATCAGCACCTGAGAGGCGCTGGGACGAAAGGATCGCAGCCACCGTAACAAGAAGGCCTCCCTACTCCAGAATCAGCCGCCGATCGACATGGGGCGTCAGATTCGGATCGTTGGATACGAAAATCACCGACCAGGGTTCGTCCTTCGAACACAACCGCCGGAGCAGCGTTTCTCGCAGGACCGGCTGCAGGTTATGCAGGGTGCCGTCGAAAATCATGATCTGCGGCCGGGCCAGCACGGCGCGCGCCAGCAAGATGCGCATGATATGCGTTGGCGCCAGGATTTTTCCCGGAGCCCGGATGTGCGTTTTCAGACCCTGTGGCAGCGCATCCACGTCCTCTTCCAATTCGGCAAACCGCAGAGCCCAGCGCACGTCGCTGTAGGGAATATAGGATC
>JAICVE010000329.1 GCA_025935475.1 Nitrospira sp.
AGGCGGTTGTCGAGCTCAAGAAAGCGCTACATTTCAAAAAGCGCGTCGTCGTTCCCTACATTTGTACCACCTGTCAGCAGGACACGACGGAATGGTCCGGGCGCTGCCGGCGCTGCGGAAATTGGAATACCTTCATCGCCCTGCCCTGGCTGGAAGGCGGTCAGGCCGCAGGGCGGGACAGCGCCTCCTCGCCCGTTCGCAGCGTTCCTTACCAAGGCATTGCTTCTCCATTTGAAACCGTGTAGCTTTCGCTCATCGCTGAGCGGAACATACCTCTTGGCAGGCGATCAGCCTCGGAAAAATGCCTATTCCGACAGGTGGGCGGGTGAGAACACATGAGACTCTCCAATGAGGGGAATGAGATGACGGATTGTGCGCTGTTCGCGCGAAAAGCGTTGAACGACGAGGTCCTGACGCGATCAGAATGCCGTGACGTTTTGACGACGCCCGACGAGGACCTCCTCGCCTTGCTGCAGGCCGCATTCGTCGTGCGTTCGCGATACTTCGGCAAGACCGTGCGTCTCCAGATGCTGCAAAACGCCAAGAGCGGCGCCTGCCAAGAAGACTGCCATTACTGTTCGCAATCCGCCGTGTCGACTGCGGCAATCCAACGATACAACCTCTTGCCGCAGCGCCAGATGATCGAAGGGGCGCGTCAGGCGGCCGCCTCCAAAGCGCAACGATATTGCATCGTCATCAGCGGACGGAGTCCACTGGACCGCGAGATCGATGAGATCGCGGAAGCGGTTCGCTCCATCAAGCAGGAATTGCCGATCCAGATTTGCTGCTCACTGGGCCTGATGAACGAGGCGCAGGCCAAACGGCTCAAGGCGGCGGGCGTCGACCGGGTCAACCACAACTTGAACACGAGCGAGGCCTTCCACGGTTCGATCTGCACGACCCATACCTTTCAGGACCGTCTCGCCACCTTACGGAACGCTCGTGCTGCGGGACTGGAGATATGCTCCGGAGGCATCGTGGGCATGGGTGAAGCCGACGACGATCTCATCGACCTCGCCATGGCGCTGCGCGCGGTTCACCCCGAGTCCATCCCTGTGAATACACTGCATCCTGTGGCCGGCACCCCCCTCGAACAGTGCGATCACCTCACCCCGCAGCGTTGTCTGAAAGTGCTGTGCCTTTTCCGCTTCCTTCATCCTCGCACCGAGATCCGAATTGCCGGCGGCCGCGAACATAATCTGCGCAGCCTGCAACCATTGGCGCTCTATCCGGCCGACTCCGTCTTCGTCAATGGATATCTCACCACACCGGGCGCTCCAGCCCCCGAAGTATGGGGCATGATCCGTGATCTCGGCTTCAGCATCGAAGTCGATTACCAAGGCGCGCAACCAGCTGCCGCTCCGGGCGTCCGCGCTTAAGCCTCTGATCGGTTTGCCTCCCCGACCGCCTCTCCCTTCTGCACTGCCGCATTCCTCCACCGACAAGGACTTCTCCTAGTAGGGGGTTCCCTGGGGCTGTGTTGTCATGGATAAATAGACCACGTACGGATTGCGCCGGATACGCCCTGCATGCAGACCAAGGAAAGCACGACCACTCATTTGACGACTGAGTCCTCCGACACTCCGACGGCCGACCTTCCTTCTGATTCTCGAGGCATGGCGGCAATCATCGTGGCGACCGTCGCGACGGTGTTTGCCTTGTCTTCGGCTCAAAAGTTTTTTATTCCGCTGGTGTTTGGCCTTATCCTGGCTTGTACGTTGAATCCTCTGGTGAGGTTCTTAGAGCGACTCAAGATTCCACGTCTCGTCGGGACCACCCTGGTCATGGCGGCACTGCTCTGCGGCCTGGTGGCTGCCACGTTATCGCTGCGAACACAGGTTGAAAAGATTCTCGATCAGATCCCGGAGGCGGGGGCAAAATTGTCGGCCACACTTCGAGACCTGGCTAGCCAACCCAACCCCCTGGTCAAAGTCCAGGAGGCGGCGCGCAAGCTCGAGCAGGCCACCAATCAGGCAGCCAATGGTCAGACTCCTGCGCAAAAACCGCCCACACGTGTCGTGATCGATGACCCGAAAATCAAACTCGTCGACTGGCTCTGGACCGGTTCGTTGGGCATCTTTGGCTTCCTCGGCGACACGGTCATGTTGTTGCTCCTGGTCCTCTTTCTTCTGCTGTCCGGCGATACCTTCAAGCGAAAGCTGATGCGCATCAGCGGACCGTCCTTATCCGAACGCAAGATTACGATCGCCATTCTGGACGACATCGACCGGGCCATTCAAAACTATATGCTTACCCTGCTCGTGGCCAATATTCTCCTCGGACTGCTGACATGGGTCGCGTTCCGATGGATCGGCCTGGACAATGCAGGGGCTTGGGCCGTTGCGGCGGGTGTGCTGCATTTCATTCCCTATCTGGGGCCGGCGTTGACGGCGCTCGCCACCGGGATGGCGGCCTTCATGCAATTCGAATCCGTGTCTATGGCGGTGCTCGTCTCTTTCAGTTCCCTCGCGATCGCGACGCTGGTCGGTGTCGTGCTGGTCACCTGGATGAGCGGCAAGCTGACCAAGATGAATACCACCGCCGTTTTCGTCGCTCTCTTATTTTGGGGCTGGCTCTGGGGCGTGTGGGGACTCTTGTTCGCCATTCCGATCATGGGCATGCTCAAAGTGTTTGCCGAACGCATCGAAGACCTACAGCCTTTGGCGGAGTTGCTGAGTGAATGACCGCCCTGACAGATGCGTCCGCTCGTTGCGCGGGGGCAGTTCCGCGGTTGGCCTGGCAGTTGTCGTTCTCTCCCTACTTCTCTCAACGATTACGTTTACGCGGAATGCCGCAGAGTCCGCACCGGTACCAGTGCGTTTCCCTGAAGGGCTGACACATGGGTTTCTGCTCGTCCGATCGGCGGCTGGAGACATCGTCGGGTACGGAGAACTGACGCAGACCGTGAAGGAGGGAGGAGTCGCGGAAAGCCGGCTCGTGTTCCGTTTCAAGGACGGCTCGCTCCACGACGAGAAGGTCGCGTTTTCACAACAGCGTGTGTTTACACTGATCCGGTATCAACTGACCCAACGGGGCCCGTCGTTTCCCGAGCAGATGGATGTGGTGGTCGATCGGGGCACCTCAACTTATGAGGTCAGAGCGAAAGCGGGAGAACACGGAGCGGAGAAAGTGCTCACGGGAGAGATCGATCTGCCGAAAGACGCTTACAACGGCATGATCGTGATGACGCTGTTGAACCTGCCGAAAGGTGCCAACGAAACCATCAACGTCTTGGCCTTTGTGCCGGAACCGACCGCGATCGCGCTCGAATTGGCTTTCGTCGGCGAACAGGTCATCCACGTCGGCGACCAATCTCGCAAAGCGTGGCGATACGCCTTTAAGCCCGATATCGGCCCCGTGAAAAAGATTCTGGGGACCATGTTGGGCAAGTTACCGGCCGATTTCCACTACGACTGCTATGTGCTGGCAGACGAGGTGCCGAGTTTCGTGCGATTCGAAGGCCCACTGCAGCTCATGGGGCCGATCCTCACCATCGAACTGATCAGTCCTCAAGTCGCTTCGGGGCCCGAGGACCGGAAACATGCGTCCAAATAGCGAGAGATGCTGTTGCCAT
>JAICVE010000195.1 GCA_025935475.1 Nitrospira sp.
AATCCGGCGGACCAAGGTTTCATCATCTACGAGCAATACCCGTGTAGCCATCGTTCCACCCCCCCCGGTGTTAAAGTGGGGAATTAGAGAAACATAACATGCCTGATCATATATTTTTACTAGCAAGATCGGCAGGTTACGTCAGCCTACAGCATTGTAGGCTGACACCCACGGAGAGAGAGTATGGATTATTGATGCAGCCTCGAAGATGAGTAGGCCAGCGCTGACATTGCTGTAAGCCAAAAAGTACAACAAACCCTGAATATTGTGCTTGAAGCGGCGGACGAATCGGATATTCTGGACAGGAAGCTTAGAACACTTCACTTTTCCTTTAATCCTTTAATCATGAGGTGCCGTCATGTTGAGGAGTGCACTGTGGATCACGGTATTGGGACTCATGGTTGGTGGTTGTGCAAGCGACGGCAACATGGAGTCGTCCAGCAGTGGATCGTCCACATCCGACGGTGGAGCGGCCGTTTCCAGTCCGAAGTCATCCGGAGGGGCAGTCGCCGAACCCAGTTCTAAGAACCAGCCCAACTCGAGCACTAGCCGTATTGCGGCAGGAGTTGAAGAAGAGACTTTGAACACTTGCCTGGCTCGCATTCCGCAGGACGCAACGGCGGGTCAGAGGATGTTGGCAGAGCAAACTTGCCGTAGAGATTACGGGGTACGGCGGTAGAGCGCTCCCAATGAAAACCAGTTAACGAGGAGGTCCGTTCCTCGGCGTCCTCTTACTCCTGTTCCTCTTGCCTGCCCGTTAGGCGAGGGACGTTCTTGCTTGAAATCGTTTTAAACTCGGTGTCACCTGCTCTTCACCTACCCATTGAATTCCACTCTGGTGTCTGGCTAAATTTGTGAACACGTCCGTGAGTAAGGCTATGGCACGGGTACCTGCTCCGCACTCTTCTCTTGTCCCCCTGCGGTCGGTGGTGGAAACAGAAAAGAAGCTCGCTGTAGCCGATGATTTCAGGCTGCCAGCCTTATCAGGTGATCCGCTTCCTCGACGAGTGTTCAGGTCAACCTACTTCGACACATTGGACCATTGTCTTGCCCGCTCGAGCATTACCCTTCGTCGTCGTCTCGATAAGGGATCGGCCGTCTGGCAGATGAAATTGCCCCCCCTCAACGGATCCCGCCGCGAGATTGAGTTGCGAGAGTCTTCCGTCGCGCCGCCAACCCGATTCGTCGACGCGTTGGTCGTGCTTCACGAGGGCAAACATCTGGTTCCCATCGCCGAGCTGCGTACGTCGCGAACAGGCGTGCGCGTCCCTGATACTAAGAACAACGACGTGGAAGTGGTGTTGGATACGGTGGCGGTCCTTCGCAAAGGGGCAGTCATCCAACAGTTCAAAGAGCTCGAGATTGAATCATTGAATGGAGACGATGAATGTATCGAGAGGCTTGCCTCAACACTCTATGGAGTGGGAGCGCGACCCCATGACGGCAGGCCGAAATTGTTTCAAGCCCTTTCCCTCGCCTACCACGCCTTGGACGAGCCGGACAAGGATGCCTCGATCGTCGATCACGTGCGACATCGTTTGCTGCAGCAACTGGATACTCTCAAACAGTGCGATCCTGGCGTGCGCTTATGTGGGGACATGACGGATGTGCATCGCATACGAGTCGCGGCGAGGCGGATGCGGACCATCCTCATTGCCCTGCGTCAGATTGCTTCTGCAGAGTGGGTGGAGCCGCTCCTTTCGGGGCTCAAGTGGATCGGAGAGGTGTTCGCCCGAGTGCGCGATCTGGACGTGCAAATACACTATTTCACGTGTGAGGCCGAGCAGTTGAAAGCCCGTGACCGACGACCGCTTGAACGGTTCCTGCGTCACCTGCAGAGCGACCGGGAACACGCGTACCGCATGCTGCTCGACGAAATGAAAAGCGCGCGGTATGTGGGGTTTGTCAGCAAACTCCGGGATGCGGCAGAGGTCCCAGTCATTGTCAATCTGGAGTACACACTCACGGATGCCGCGGCCCGTCAATTTCGCAAGCTTCGCAAGACGGTCCGGAAACTCAACGGAACCGTTTCGAACGCTGAGCTTCATCGGATCAGAATCAAAACCAAACGAGCGCGATACGCGGCGGAATTGGCTCAAGAAGGCGATGGCAAAGCGATCGGTCGATTTATCAAGGCGGCCACACGATTTCAGGATCTCTTGGGCGTGCATCAAGATGCCGTGTTGGCAGAACGGTATGTCGAGGGATTCCTGAAATACCAGGGCAGACGGCAGGCGGCGTTCACGGCAGGCCTACTCGCGGCGCGGGCTAATCAGCGGCGTGAGGAAGTACGCGAGGAATTTTGGTCTGAGTGGAAACGCCTGAAGAAACGGGGTAAGCGTGCATGGAATTAGAAGTCTCTAGGCTCTGTTATGTACAGTCGGCTGATCTGAGAAAAATTCCCGCGACAGCTCCCTCACGTAGTAGTCGAGCAGATTCCGTTCATCCTCATTCAGCGTCCCTTCTTTAGAAAGCAAACGCTCACATGCACGAGTGTAGGCTGCGATCTCTTGGCAGACATGGCTCACGATTCGGCCACCCTAGTGAGGGACGGAATGCTCCTTAGTATCTTCTCCTGAACTCTTCTCGTCAATACAGATTACGCTCACAAGGCCATAGGCTAACGCTGACAAATCACCCCTCAGCCTGGCCTCTTTGCTTACTTGAAGTGTGCGAAGGCCGCCACGTTGGGCGCTGGCAATACCGCCGCGACGTTAATCAGGCGAATGATTCGGGCGAATCATGTCCGCTGGCTTTCTTGATAGCCCCGTACAGTTCTTCCGTGGCGTTCGATTTTCGATACACCCCCACGGCGCCGGCTTTTTCCATCGCATCGGCATGGTAGCCGTCTGCGTATTCTGACAAGCCGATAATTCTCACGTGGGGAAATTTACGCGTGATCTCCCGAGACGCGGCGATCCCATCCATCCTCGGCATACGAATATCCATGACCACAATGTGAGGTTGGAGTCTCTCCACGCTGGAAATAGCTTCGTCCCCCGTCGCCGCCTCGCCAACCACTTCCATGTTTGGGTATGCTGTCAGCATTCGTGTGAGAACCTGACGAACCAAGCACTCATCATCCACAAGTAAGACGCGAATCGTTGCCATTCCTGTTCCCTCCACAAGTTACTGGGGAACTGAGCCGCTGGAATATAGCATTACATGGCAGTGTTTCGCTATATAAATCAGGGCGTTACATGCGCCTACAACCTTGTAGGCGCCTTCGGACAGGGGAGATTACCAGAGCGCTTAGTCCCCCAGCGGTTCATCATCAAGGGTTCTCGAACGCAAACACCTTTTTCCAATCCTGCTTCATATCGACCACGGTCCAGCCCTTGGCTTTGGCTTCATCGAGCCCTTTGTCGAGCTGGCCGATATGCGCCTGACGGTCGTAGGCCCATTCGCGCACGGCATCGGTGTGATGCACATAGAGACAGAAGCGCGCGCCGGATCCCCCGCAGGTCCATTGAAGCATCTGCAAGTCGCCATCCGAATTGCCGAACGCAGCGATAGGACGGTGGCCAATGAAGGTTTGTATGGCGACGGGTTTCCCGGCCTTATCGTCAAAGAAATGCAACTCCGGCAGCTTCATTAGCGTAGGAGTTCCATCGCGCAGATCGAATTTCAATTTCCCGCTGCTCCCCACGACCTGCTCTGGGGGGATGCCATAGGCTTTCTCGACCCAGGGTCGCATGAACTCGACGCCGCCGCCGGATGCGATGAAGGTCTTGAAGCCGTTCGCGCGAAGATAGGCAAGCACTTCGAGCATCGGCTGATACAGCATCTCTGTGTAAGGCTTCTTGGTGAGCGGATGTTTCGCGGTTGCGATCCAGTCCGTGACGAGCTTTTCGAACTCGTCCGTTGTCATGCCGGCATGCGTGGCCATCACGATTTGAAAAATGGCCGGTTCGCCACCCGCAAGCGCGCCTTTCACATCCCCCTTGAGTAGCGAGGCAAACGGTTCCTTGTCTTTCCACTCCGGATGCTGCGGCGCGAGCGCCTTCACTCGGTCGAGCGCAAATAAGAGTTGAACATACATCGGCTGCTCGGCCCACAACGTCCCGTCGTTATCAAAGGTGGCGATGCGGTTTGCCGGCGGCACGAACCCAGGCCCGCCTTCCTTCGTGACTTTCGAAACAAATTCGACAATGGCCTTCTTCGGCGCACCCTCATTCCACGACGGAAGCGGATCGGCGGCCTGAACCATTGCAACGTAGGGCATTGAGTGAGCCACCGCGAAGATCAGTGCTTTGACGATGCCGTGCTTCATAACGATCTTTCTCAGATCTCGGTGTGATTGATTCAGCCTCTCATCCAGTACACGTGACTAGCCGCCAGTTTGCTTCTGGAGTGTTTCCAGCACCTGATCAATAGTAAAGCTGGCAGCCTTTTGGCGTGGCGGGTACTCTCTGAAGGTTCCCAGGAATTGCCCCACATGATGTTGCGCCGCCACCAATAGGTAGACATGGTCGATGTACCAATCCCAGTAGGTGTTGGAAGTCACGGGTGCGCGTTCATAAGGATCCATGCGAAGGTTGATAAGCCAGGGAATCCTGGTCTTTACAAATGGTTCCCCCCAAACCGCTAGCGTTCCCGGCTCCCGTTGCTGCGCAAATAGCAGCTTCCAGTTGTCATAGCGAAGCGCCATGAGGTCGCCATCATCGGAGAAGTAGAAATAGGACTCTCGTGCACTGCTCTTTTCCCGTCCCGTGAGGTAGGGCAATTGGTTAAACCCGTCCAGATGTACCTTGTACGTCCTCTTCCCGACTTGATGGCCTTTCAGTAATTTCTCCTTGATGTCAGGGACGCCGGCTGCCGCGAGCAGAGTCGGCATCCAGTCAAGGTGTGACACGATGTCGTTGGACACGCTGCCTGGTTTAATGTGACCGGGCCAGCGCACCATCGCGGGCACGCGGAACGCGCCTTCCCAATTGGTGTTTTTCTCACTGCGGAACGGCGTCATGCCACCATCCGGCCAGCTGTTCATGTGCGGCCCGTTGTCGGTGCTGTACATCACGATCGTATTGTCGGCGATGCCGAGTTCGTCCAGCTTGTTGAGCACCGTGGCGACGTTCTTGTCGTGGTCAACCATCGTGTCATGGTAGGGGCTCTGCCAACGCCCGGCTTGGCCGACACTTTCAGGTTTGGGATGAGTGCGGAGGTGCATGTGGGTGAAGTTCACCCAAACGAACATCGGTGTGCCAGCCTTGACCTGTTTCTCGATGAATCCTGCTGCGCGAGCTGCGATGTCGTCATCGATGGTTTCCATGCGCTTCTTGGTCAACGGACCGGTGTCTTCGATTTTCTGTGAGCCATCAGGCATGGCGAAACTGTGGATCACCCCGCGCGGCCCGAACCTTTTTCGAAAGGTGGGGAAGTCGGACTCCTTCGGATAATCTGGTAATTCCGGCTCTTCTTCGGCATTCAAGTGGTAGAGATTGCCATAGAACTCATCGAACCCGTGGTTGGTCGGCAGCATGTCGTCCTTGTCCCCCAGGTGATTCTTGCCGAACTGGCCAGTGGCATAGCCCTGCGCCTTCAGCATCCCGGCAATGGTCGGATCTTCTTTCCTGATGCCGATGTCGGCGCCCGGCAGCCCGACTTTGCTCAGGCCGGTGCGGAAGACGCTCTGGCCTGTGATGAACGCCGCGCGTCCCGCGGTGCAGCTCTGTTCTGCGTAGTAGTCGGTGAACAGCACGCCTTCTTTTGCGACTCGGTCGATATTGGGCGTCTGATAGCCCATCATCCCTTTCGAGTAGGCGCTGATGTTGCTTTGTCCAATGTCGTCCCCCCAGATGATGACAATGTTGGGTTTCTTCTCGGCGGCGAATGCCGCTGGTCCTGTGAGAAACAGGAA
>JAICVE010000184.1 GCA_025935475.1 Nitrospira sp.
GCAGGAGATCGGCCGCCGCCATCGTGCCGCTGATTTCCATCTCCACCCAGGGTCCTTGCTCGAGAAATGAGAGCTGGCCCTTGCTGTCCGTCATGTGAATCGTTCCGTACAGCCCGCTCAGCTTGGTCATTCGAATTCTTCCCGCTTCCACGATGATCTGCGCGTCCAGGTCTTTTGCGGGCACGCGGCTTTGGCCAAGCAGGGCCTCTCCATTTTGCAAGTGAAACTCTCCCGTCACCGCCAGTTGGGGACCACCCACTGAGGAGCCGGTCACGGTGGCTGATACCACTTCGACGACACCCTTGATCTGGCGTTCTTCCATGATTGAGGGGAGTTGCGGATGGATCCAGGCCGGTGGAATCTTTGTGACCAAGTCGCCGATCTGGATCGGAGATGACGAAAACGTCACGGCAAAGGTCGGCTGAGGTGCAAGGAGTCCGGAGAGGCTGGCCTTACCGGTCACCACAAGTTGGTCCATGTTGCCGGTCAGATCCGAGAGCACCACATCGTACCCGGCGACGCCGGGAAAGATTTTGACGGAGCTGCGTGCGTTCACACGCCCTTGCAATGAGTCCGGAACCGGTCGCGGACCAAAGAAATCCGCTGCCTCGCGGAGGCTCAAATTGGCGGTCTCCACCAGCCCGTCAAATTGAATCGGAAAGGCAAGCCGCTTGGCCTCCTCGATGGCCAGCGTCTGCTGCTCAGCTTTCCGAAACGTGCCCGCCAAGGACAGCGCGGAAAGCCCCTGGGTGCTATGGTGCGACGCGGAAAAATGGAGATCCGCCTGCCCGCGCTCGAGAAAAATCTCCAACGCCGCTTCAACAGACTGTAATTTCAGCGTCCGAGGACCGTCCGGCCGAGCTTCATCAATGATGACGACCGTGCCGTTCACCAGGGTCGCCTCTCGAATACGGAAGATTCGGGTCAGCATCTGTAACGCTTCCTCGTCGCTGGCGGGAATCGGCCCGTCTCGATTCAGCAGATTCCAATGCCCCGAACGATCCCGGCGCAGCGTCAGCATCGGCTCTTCAATGTGGAGCCGTTTTCCGACCACCTGTTTCCGCAACAACGGCACAAGGCGCAGCACGAGATCCAGTTTCTTCGCTGACAGCAACACCCCTTCCTGGTCACGATCATGGATGACGATCTGCGTCATCTCGAGGCGGATCGTCGGAAACAGCACGAGCTTGACGCGATGGACATCGATCTTGTGGCCGAGGTTCTGTTCGAGCTGGTGTAGAAAAAAGTCCTTGAGATAGTCTTCACCGGTCAGATACGGAGAAAACCAGAGGAAGGCGATGCTGCCGATCACCAGCAACGCAAGAAGGGCGACGACCACTCGTGTTAGGGACACCACAGCATCTCCACAGTGAGCCACCGACAGGCATCGCCTGTTGACAATATTCGGACCGCATCGGGACGAATGCCTGAGGGGGCGCGTCCCGCATGAGAGGTGAATCGGTGAGCAGATTGTTTTACAGCCCGAACCTCATCTTACCGAATCAGTCCCCTGAAAGCTAGAAAGCCCGCGAACCAACAGGGGATTTTGACCTTTGGGCTTTCGAATTCTCCTGGTGACCATGCCGAAGACCCGCTATAATCGCCGCGGCTTCTCTGCCTCTGTCGGTGCCGCTCATCGTGACTAAATCGGACCGCACGCGTTCACTCCAGTGGCTGGTCCTCGCCCTGCTGTTCGGCACGAGCGTCGTCACCTACATCGATCGGGTCAATATCTCCGTCACTGCCCGCCAGATGATGCCGGCCTTCGGCCTAACGGAGCAGGAGATGGGCTGGGTCTTTTCCGCCTTTGTCGTCGGCTATGCCTTGTTCCAAATTCCTGGAGGTTGGCTTGCGGACCGTTTGGGCGCCAGAGTCGTCCTCACGGGTGCCTTGATCTGGTGGTCGGTCTGCACAGCCCTGACGGCGTTTGTCGCGGCCTCGCCATTGGCCGAAATGATCGGCATCGTTGGCGCGCTCCTGTTCGTGCGATTCGCCTTGGGGCTGGGAGAAGCGGTGGCGCTTCCCTCGTTCAATCGCGCGGTCGCGAATTGGATGCCGCCGGATTCGCGTGGCTTAGGCATCGGCATTGCTATCGGCGGAATCGGCTTGGGTTCGGCGCTGACGCCTCCCCTAGCCGCATGGGTCATGGTGAATTGGGGATGGCAAACCGTATTTTACCTCTCGGCGGCACTAGGGCTGGTGATGGGACTGTTGTGGTGGACCTTGGCGCGCGACCGGCCCGATCAGCACCCCTGGGCGCACCACTCTGCTGCTCTCACAGACAGTGAACGGTCCGACCGCGGGCCCACACATTTCTGGATGTCGCTCTTCAAACACTCTACTATCTGGTGGCTAGTATGTAGCTATAGTTGCCTGGGCTATGTCGCTTACGTGTACCTCTCGTGGTTCTACCTGTACCTCGTGAACGTCAGAGGGTTCGACGCGCTCCAGGGCGGACTCTATGCTTCGGCCCCCTTCTGGGCCATCCTGATCGGTTGCCCCTTGGGCGGCTGGGCCACAGACCGATGGAGCGCCAGACAAGGAGTCACTCGCGGACGGCTCCTGGCAGGGATGTCGGGAATGGCAGGCGCAGGCTGCGCGATTGCAGCCGGGGCGTTCGCCGATTCCTCACTCGTGGCGATTGCAAGCCTTTCCATAGGGGCCGGCTGTCTCTACTTCGCCGTCGGAGCCTATTGGGCTTCGACGAGCGATTTGTCCAAAGCGCATGCCGGCGCCTTATCTGGGCTGATGAATACGGGAGCCAATCTTGGTGGAGCCCTTTCTCCAAGCCTGACTCCTTGGATGGCCGCCCAATGGGGTTGGCCAATCGCGCTCGCCGTTGCCGGGGCGGTTGCCCTGGTCGGCGCGGTACTCTGGCTCAAGATTGATCCCGCAAAGGCATTGGACGGCTAATTCACGGCCATTGCCTCCTGGCGCATGCCCTTGATAGATTCGTCCGATGACGATGGAATTCAAAAAAATCGATCCTCGCGTGACGATTACGACGAAGTTCGGCGAGATCAAGATTCGCTTTTACCCTGAGGATGCACCGCGTCACATTGAAAACTTCATCAACCTCATCAAGATGCAGTTTTACGATGGCACGACCTTCCACCGCATCGTACCGGGGTTCATCATTCAAGGCGGCGATCCGCTGAGCAAAGAACCGGATCGGCTCAGGCACGGTTCGGGAGGTCCCGGTTACTGGCTGAATCCCGAACTGAGCGATCGCCCGCACAAGCGCGGAGCCATCTCGATGGCGAAGACCCCTCGCGACGGTTCGAGCACGCGTGATTTCAACGACAATGGCTCGCAGTTCTTCATTTGTCTGGCGGACAACAGCGGGTTGGATCGAAGGTACAGCGTGTTCGGAGAAGTCTTCCGGGGGATGGAAGTGGTCGACAAGATCGCCTCGGCTGCCCGCGACGAATACAACAATCCTCTCGAGCCGATTCCGATGACGATGACGGTGAAGGAATAGCTCGGATGGTGGCGCCGCCTGCAATTTCAGATCTAAAATTTCACATAGCAGATTTTCACTTCCTAGAGTCAGGACCAACCCAAACCAAGGGCAGAGGATCAGCAGTCTGGTTGCAGGACGGTCAAAGCGGTTGGATTCTCACTCATCCACCCAGCCCCGGGGGCGCCAAGACGAGCCGTTTCCCATACAATCCCGCAGCGAAACTCGCGAACTTACCGGGCTGCTCAAACAGGTCATCCAACGAGACCGCAGGGAGATTGGACAACGAGGCGTACGTTGTCCAGTACGTTGAGTTGGACAAACGACCGAGAACGAAGTTGGGGACCTGTTTCAGCAGCATGACCTAGAAGAAGGACATCGAGGCGTATGTCACCGTGGAGTTGTACTGATCGGTGATGCCACGGTCGTAGCGAAGGACTTGCCCTTTCTCGGCCTGGATCAGCCGAAGCAGGCAATAGATGGGCGAGAAACCTGAAATGCGCCGCTCGTCCTTTTCTTTTTGGATGTAGCCGGCGAATTCTTCCGGTTTGAGATCCTCAACGAACTTTAGCATTTCAAGGTCGTACTGCATAGACCGGTGGAAGGAGAAATCAGTCGGCGGCGCTTTATCTCCGTAGCGCATGCCCAGGTGGGCCAACTCGCCGGCGGCAATCACACAGGCCGTTTTGCCCGATACCGAGATCGCCTCACGCAATGCTGCCAGGAAACGGTCGACCGACGCCCGCACGGACGAATCATTCAAGCTCATCGCGGAGAACGACGATAGGACCGGCACGATCGTCATGGCAGTGGTTGCTCCTGTGTTGGTCTGCACAAACGGCAACTGAAACTCGATCGCGTGCTCGGACAGATGGGCCACATCCTCGGAAAAATATTCCGGCACGAGCACCTTGAGTCCCTGTACGATGGCACGGTCGACCGGCACGATACCCAGCGGTGTCTCGAAATCCTTGTCCGTTAATGCAAAGGGCTGCTCGAGTCCGGCATGAGCGGTGCCGATGATGACCAGCACGTCCGCCTGTTGGGCCTCCTGCAGTTCTTTATAGGCCCAGGCATACATGGGCCCCGCCTGCTTGAGCTCGAAGGTGGGGACCACCAACCCTTTGATCGGCTTGCCCTTATTGGCCGATGGCTTGAAATCAGGCCCCTCCTTCGACGAAAAAAATCCATCGATCTGTTTCTTGAGCAGTGCCCCGTCCGCTTCATAACTCTTCCCCGCAAAGACGGCGGGACGCACCGCGGCCTGCCGGTAGGCGGCACGGGCCTGTTCTTTGGCCCCCTCTGTGAGGTCGCCCTCGAGGAACAGTTTGGCCTCGAGGTCCACGACCAATTGCTCCACTTTGGCCGGCAGCAGAAATTCGCCGAAGCGCTTGAGATAGAGAGAGCCGATTGCCTGGAGGGAATGGTCGCCGTCGAAATGTTGAATGATAAAAAAATAGTTGAGCGGGAGGACGAGTTTCTCCTTGCTGAGGCCGCTGGGATCCCAGAGCACCACGTACTGCTCCTCGCCCTCCTTGACGGGGGAAAACTGCAGATTCCTCAAGACAGGGTATTGTTTGGGATCTTTGGCCGTGCCTGTACTCATGGTGGCTCGTCGAAGCAAAGACGACATTCTAACGAAGCGGTTTCCTCCCCTGCAACTGTCCAGGTGCGTGTGTGATTGGGTCACATGCGGAGGCTATTCCGACTGTGATGGGGCGCTCGAGGACCTTCGACCCAAAAGAAACAGCGCTACGACGGTCAGAATGAGCAACCACCATGTCGGATGGCCATACGAGGCATCGGAGAACTCGATCAGATCCGTCAAACGGCCGATCAGGAGCGACATGCGGGCCATGACGGTGTATCCGAAGGCTGCACCGAAGGCGATCATCAGAAAGATGATGCCGGTCCTGGCCACCACTTTACCTGGACCGCTGTGCTCGATCGAGAAGAAGAAATAGAACAGAACGGAACTGACGCCGATCAGGATAATAATGGCATTGAGATTGCTGGCGGGATTGAGCAAATTCATCGAAAACGTCAGACCCTCACCGCCGGCCATGGAGAGCAGCGGCCTGACGGTATCTTCGACCTGCTTTAGGATGAACGATGATATGGTTCGTGGAATGGCCAGGCCTGATCCGAGGCCGACGATGAATGCGAAGGCGTACCGCGACATCCAGGCCGCTTTCGGCACGTAGCGCGTCAGCATCAGCAGGCCGATAGCCACAGGAATCAACAACCCGATCTCTCCCTGATCGACGATCGGCCTGTAGATTAAATGTATGATCACGGAATCCCACGTCTTGACAATCGTGTACCCGACCGATACCCCGACATAAAGATGCTCGGCCAGCTTGAACAGCGGATTATCTTTGTAGAGAAACGAGAAGATGAACAGGGTTAACCCTGTCGCCATCCACGCGCCTAGAGTGGTCGCCTCCATCTCAGAGTCCCCGCCTCATACTTGTCTCTGGCCTTGCTGGTGCCGGAGTGAAAAGTAGAATAGATTGCACATCGCGACGAGGACGATGATGGCA
>JAICVE010000359.1 GCA_025935475.1 Nitrospira sp.
CTAGCCGCCAGCTAGTACGCGAGACCCTGTACTGACTAATAGGGGGTAGAGCATGGTACAACGAAAACGGAAACCACTGCATCGTATGGCTCAAACTGACCCGCAACCTCCACCACGGGCGAGACGACCAGAGTCACTCACCTCGCGGGAGCAGGAAATTCTCGAACTGATCTGGGCCGGTTTCAAAAACAAAGAGGTAGGGCAACGGCTTAAGATCAGCGTGAAGACGGTCGAAGCTCACCGCGCCAATATGATGAAAAAACTGAGAGTCTCAAACACGGCACAGCTTCTAAAGACAGCGATCGGCGACGGGTGGATTCGCGTACGAGCAGCCTAATTGCCTCAGGATACAGGCAAGTCTAGCCATTTAGCTTCGCCAGGTCTCTTAGTCAACATTGAAAGCTTGGTGTCCCCAACGGGATTCGAACCCGTGTTGCCGGCTTGAAAGGCCGGCGTCCTAGGCCAGGCTAGACGATGGGGACGAAGGCAGGCAACGAAGTGAGACACATACCATACTGGAGACCGACGTGTCACTAATCCCTTTCGCGGGACGGTCGAATTTTCAAGATCGATAGAGTAGGATGAGAGCCACGATCATCCTGTTCGCGAAAGGGGTTTGAGTCATGCGACGTCACAACGCGATGCTCTGGTGCTATGGGGTGACGCTCGGTACCAGCCTGTTTGTTGGCGCCTGCGCGCACGACACGTACCAACAACGCGCGGATCTGATCAAAGAGCATACCGAAGCCTTCTATACCTATCTGAAGGCCAATCGGGTTGAGTCCGCCATTCGTGAGAATGAACAGATCGAAGCGATGGCCAGCGAAATGGGACGGACGGTCCGAAAACGCGCTTCGTTGCAGGGCACCGCGCCGGTGGAACGGGAATTCGCCTTGATGAAGACAGCTCATGAAGCTGCCGCGACCAACTGGCTTGCCCTCGGCCAATACTTCGCGATTAAAAAGCAATACCCGCAAGCCAAAGCCACGTATCAACGCATCCTCAATACGTATGACGATCCAACCGACCAGGCGTATCGTGAACAAGCCGCACGTGCGCTTGAGGATCTCAATATCCTCCATCCACCATCCGCTTCGGCGACCACTCCGTGAACGGTCCACAGAGCAGACGCCTTGTGCCGAGCGTTCTCTGCGCCTGGTGTCTTCTGAGTCTCGAAGCCTGCACCCACAACATCCACGTCACGCCGGTCGCTTCAGCCGCGCCGTCGGCCGTCATTGATCAGACCCTCCGTGTCACGGTTCCGCTTCTTGCGTTGCAGGGACCGGACAGAATGCCAGATATCGCCCTGTTGGAGTGGCCGGCTGCCGATCTGCGCCGGGCGATCGTGGAGTATGCCCGGCAGCGCGGCACCTTCCGCGCAGCCGGCGAGGATCAGGGCTCTCTCACGTTGTCGATCAGGGCCTGGTTGTGGGTGCGCTCGCGGGAAGCTTACCGCTATACCGTCCACCTCGAGTCGGCATTGGGACCGGCCGGAAAACCACCGGTGAAATCCTACGTCGTCCAGAAAGAAGCGGTCGGTTCACGCATCCGGTGGGTGACCGCCTCGGACCAGGATCCGATCGGCGCAGCCGTGCAAGCAGCGCTCGACGACTTGTTCATGCAAATCGAAGATGATGCGGCGTTGTACGGGAAGATGTGAGGCAGAAGTAGTGTTAGCCGGTCCGACGCAAGCGCGTCAGCCACAAGGCGGCAAGACTTCCCAACGTCAGGCCGGTGATGAACAGCGCGCCGGCCACGACGAGCTCGGAGGTGTCCCAGCCCTGATGATTCTGCTTGCGAAGTTCCTGCTTGAGATTCGGCATGTGTGATTCAGCGCCGAGCCATTCCTCAGCAGGAGCAGATGGTGTCCATGGAAAACTTGTCATGCCTGGGTCCTTTTTCAATGAGTGTGCCATCGTTCGTATCGTCTTCAACGCCGCCGATTACCCGAGGCCCTGCCGCCCGTTGTTGAACCGCTCCCACGATTCCTTGGCTTGGGAAACGGACGCCATCTCATATTCGGGGCAATCCAACCGTAACGCCTGATCTCCGATCGGGGCGTTGACATAGTCGCAATGATGCGGCTGGGCCGCATCCTCATGCTGATGAGGGCGGAAAAACCGGCACGACACGCACATACGAGCCACCGAGATTTCCCCCTGTTGCTGCAGGGTTCGGATCACCTTCATCAGCCCTTTTAAAAACGCCACCTGCTCCGTCGAGGTCAAGGCGCTCGCCGCAGTGGCGAGTTGATTCGGAATCCCGACGGCCGGCGCGCAAGCCCGGGCGCCTTTCGCGGTCAGTTCTACGGTGACGATTCGACCATCACGATGCGACCGGAACCGCTTCACCAACCGCTTACGTTCGAGCGTCGCCACAGCTTCGGAAGCGGTGGGGAGGCGCACGACCAACTCTTTCGCGATCGCAGAGACTTGCGCGCTATGGTCGGTCTTGCCGCGAAGGAGGGTCAGCACCTGCCGCTGCAGCGGACCCAGACCAGCCTGCCCTTCACGCCGCCAGGTCCGGCTTTTCATGGCCAGACTGATTTTCTCTAATCCTGCGGCCACTTGCACAGGCATGGGCAGGCGCTCTTTCGGCAGCGGTTCAGACGCTTGATTCAAAACGCGTAGTTCGGCCATCCGTGCCCCTTTGAATGCTCTTATTCGAGTGTAGTTTGTCAGGGAAACTCCGTCAAGCCCCAATTCACACAGAAAATACCCTGGTCATTTGCAGGAGGATTGGGTTGACGAAGGACGACGGTGAGGGTTCCTCAATACAAAACTGGTGCTCCCACGTATCCCTTAGGAGAGATCTGACCTAGGGGTCGGATCAGTGAAAATAATTGCAGAGGAACGAGCTTGGAGTTCGACTAGGCCTTCATGGAAGAAGGTGGAGGGGAAATCCCAATAAAGGATTCGTTCCTGACGACAGCACCCCACCTACGAAGCACCGAGCTTAGCCGCTCAGCCGATTGGCCGCGGCATAGTGCCGAAACGCGTCTCGCTTGCGGCCGAGCTTTTCGTACAATTGCGCCAAATTACAATGTGCCTCTAGAAAATCGGGAGCATGTTTGAGAGCTTCCTGATAAGACGAGATGGCCGCACTCTTCTTCTGTCGATCCTCTAGAACGACGCCAAGATTGAAATGTGCGAGCGGCAGTTTCGGCTCGTACTCCAGTGCATGTCGGTAACAGACTTCCGCATCGGCCAGGTTGCCAAGGTTGTGATGCAGAAGCCCCAGATTGAGGTGGGCATC
>JAICVE010000119.1 GCA_025935475.1 Nitrospira sp.
GCATGCTCTCCGATCTCAAGATAATTGTCAAGCGGCAGACCAAAAAACAGGCAAATTCCGCGGCCGTCTATTCAACGTCCTAGGCCCGCTCAACGTCCTAGGCCCGCCGCCGGTTACAACACCTGAGCGATGTTCCCACTCAAGACCCGGTGAGCCTTGCAACTTACTCAAACCTCTGATACATCTGCCCCCGTTTTTCACACAAGCACGAGGTGTTCGTGTATCGCGATCTTGCCTTGCCCCTTCTTGTCGTTGGCCTTGTCGTCGGCGTCATGGGATGTACAAGCGTTCAATACAATGAAGTCGACTGCGGAACGCTTCCCAGCGATACATTTTGGTCTGGAAATATCGCGCTTCAATGTCAGGAGTATCGAAGGCTGCAAGCGGAAACGGCCTATCGGGCCGAAGTGGCCCAATCACTGAGAAGCTACCGGGAGTGCCTCAGCAAGCATGAAGGGTCTTTGACCGGCGCCAAAGAACAGTGCTCCGTGTATACTCAAGGCCTCCGCGATTCGCCAGGCGCCTCCCCTCCGACGAAATAGCTGGAAAGACACCTCTGTACAGGGATGCAACTGTCTTTACCGCGGGACTTCCCATGGCATTACCAGCTTTGCGGGGGTCTGCCGCGCCTCATGCTCGCCCCCGCCGGACAACTCCCCTCTGCGCTACGGAGTTCCGAGCTCGTCCCGATAGCCGTGTGGTCGGCGGCAATTCTATCGATGGGTCTGGCGGCACTCGTCGCCGGCGGCTGTGCCACATCTGCCGAGTCTAGCCCTCGGGCTGAACTCCGGGGCCCGTCTCAAGGATCCCCTGACATCCCAAGGGATGAACCGGCGGATCTCACCACCAGTTTATCTCAAATCCTCGCCGCACCCGTGCCAGCCTCCCAACTCGCATGCGGCATCCCCATATGCTTGCGCAGTTCTGCCAATTCGCCCGTTGCTCATGCAACCGGCGAATTTCAGATGAAGAACGACATCCCGCTGCGACCACCCCTACGACAAACATGGTTTCATCACCCAGCTCTTGTCCCGCTCGGAGATGACGCGGAGTTCGGGCTGCCTCATAGCGAATTCCTTGCGCACCGTGGCGCCAGCTCATTTGGGAATTTCCGGAACCCCTATGCTGGGCTTCGCGATCAGCCAATCCTTCATCGGGACACTTCACGCGCACCGGTTACGGATGCGACGCTCCAGGACGTCGGCCCTCCCCCGCCCCGCCATACACTCAAGACATTCGGGACGCTGACGGCCCTCAGTCTGATCGGCATCGGCGTCTATGCGTGGGCTCCGACATCGCTGACGGGAGCCGACCACGAGGATGAATGGGAAGAGGCCTCGGCGCATTTCAAAGAGGCCTGGACCAAACCACCCGTCATTGATAAAGACCGGGCCGCTGTAAATTATCTCGGGCATCCTTATTTCGGAATGAATTTTTACCTCTCTCAGCGAAATTACGGGGAGAGTCCTTTGTACTCATTTCTGTTCGCCACGCTCACCTCTACCTGCTTCGAATATTTCATTGAGAGCTGGTCGGAACGGCCGAGCATTCAAGATCTGCTGATCACCCCGATTGTGGGATCGATCCTCGGCGAACTGGTGTTTCGGGCCACTCAAGAAATGAGAAAGGATGGATTAACGACGGGCGAGAAAGTTATTCTGACCGTCATCAACCCGCTATATGTGTTGCAGAATGGTTACCGGTAGGCGCCGTACTTCAAGGGTTATGCTGCTAGGCAGCGGCGTCCTTGATGCAGTCATACAATTCGTCAACAGCCCTTTCCTTGGTTAATACCTTGACCGCTCCGGCCTTTAGCATCGCGTCAACCTGATACCCTTGTCCGGTGACTGAGAGGCCGACAACGGTCACCTGAGCATGCTGGCTTTTGACATGACGCGTGGCAGCCACGCCATCCATCCTCGGCATGCTGATATCCATCACGACGACAGCCGGCAGCACAGCGGACACCTTTGACACCGCCTCTGCACCGTCGCCTGCTTCATCGACCACTTCGATATCAGGATAGGATTGGAGAAGCGTCCGTAAACCCTGCCGAAACATGGTGTGGTCGTCCACAAGTAACACTCGAATGCGCTGTGCGGTGACCATGATGATCCCTCGAGCAGCTGGACGACTATGGGTCTGGTGTTCGAGATCGGAAGGACTAAATCAAAACCCAAACGGGTGCCTCGTGCGCCTGGTGCTCAGTCTCCGCCAAGGTGAGCCCACTCAACCGCCATCTCCATCCTGAGGCGGGCAGGATCAGAGGTCTCTTTCTGTCTGTCGGTAGAAGACACCTGTTCCATGATCCCTTGCTCATTCAGAGATGAGGCGTCCAATGGTCGCTGAGCATACCAGTTGACGTTGTGCATGTGCCTTCTCCTTGAGGAGATACGAAGGCCAAAATACTGGATAAGCCACAGATTTGTAGCTCGGTGATTCCCTAGCCAACTTCATGACGAGGTTTCTAGAAAGTTTTCTAGGGCAGAACAATGTCTGCTTGGTCCAAAAAGGATCGCACCTGAAGGGATTGTCAAGGATCGTTTTCGGCACCATCATTTTGAATGACCTAGGGTTTGTTCGTTCGCTGTCGGCGGTAGAATTATCTTTAGTGGTGAGCCGTCGGGGCTCGAACCCAGGGCCTCGACTTACAAATAAGGATCTTAGCAGCGGCTTGATTTTGCGAAAGTTTCTCACCAGCATTCAAGAACTCGAGAGGGACCTGTCAGGGTTGACAGGTGAGGGTTTCCTCCGCGACCGCGTCGATTGTGCGCAATTGACCGTCGTCCAGGCCTTCGATAGAATGCGGCCGCGAGCGTCTTCTTGGACCGCTGATATCAATCCAGTCGGCTTTTATGACCGATGGGCCACGCCCTTGGGCTTCTGTCATTGTCCCCATCAAGGATGAGCGAGAGAATCTTGCGCCTCTCATCGAGAGTTTGCTCTCGGTCATGCGCGTGCATCCCTCCTCGCGGACTCGTCCATTTGAAATTATTCTCGTCGATGACGGCAGTACCGACGGGAGCAGTGAAGTCATGGATCGATTAGCTGCTCAGTATCACGAAGTAAAAACCTTCCACTTTGATCGTAACTACGGGAAGACCGCTGCGCTCGATGCCGGGTTCAATAACAGCGACGGTGAGCTCATTATCCACACTGACGGAGATCTTCAACAGGACAGCGAAGACATCTTGAAGTTGTTGCCCTATATCGAAACCTACGACCTAGTCTGTGGCTGGCGAAAAGATCGACAAGACAACCTCGTGCGCAAGATGTCGTCGTGGGTGGGCAATTTCATCAGAAATATCTTCACCCATGACGGTGTCCATGACACGGGGTGTCCCTTAAAAATTTTTCGTCGGCCCGTCATGGAACGAGTACAGCTCTTTGAAGGCTTGCACCGGTTTTTCCCGGCACTGGCCCTCATGTGTGGGTTCACGGTCAAAGAAGTCTCCGTCCGTCATTATTCGCGTATCCATGGAGTGTCAAAATTTGGTGTGGGGAACCGCGTTTTTAAAAGTCTGTACGATCTCATTGCCGTTCGGTGGATGATCCGACGTGTGCTCACGTACAAATACCGGAATCCGTCGTCTGCTCGCGGCGCCCACCGACAATAGATGACCTGATGTCGCAAACGGCATTTCTCTCCACCTGGGATAGCTGATACTAAGCATGGATTCGCTCCCCACGCCCCCCGTCCCACATCTCTCGAGCCTCGCCATTCTCATTGCGTTAAGCGGCATTCTGTTATTTGGGGGCTTGGGGTCGGTTGGTTTGACGGACCGCGACGAAGGACGAAATGCCGAAGCGGGTCGTGAAATGTTTGAAACCGGCGATTGGATCACACCGACGTTCAATTATGAACCGCGTTTTTATAAGCCGGCGTTCGTCTATTGGCTGATGACGGCCTCCTATCACATGTTTGGGACGAACGAGTTTGCTGCCAGATTCCACTCGGCGCTGTTCGGAATGGCACTGATCCTTCTTCAGTACTGGTTCACGGCTCGTTGGCAGAATCAGCAGGTGGCGTTGCTGAGTTCGCTCATGTTGCTTCTCAATTGCGAAATCATCTTTCTCAATCGCATGGCGTTGACCGATAGTGTATTGGTCTTTTTCACGACCGCGGCGCAATGGGGACTCTGGGCAGGCCTTCACAGTACAGGGCGAGGCCGACATTGGTTCTGGGTTTTTTATGCCGGGATGGCATTCGCCACGTTAACCAAAGGGCCCGTCGGATTCATCATCCCACTTCTTACGATGAGTCTGTATTTGTCCCTCGCCCGCCGGTGGATAGGCTACTGGCACCGCGGATTCCCTCTGCTTGGATTAGGAGTCTTTATCGCTCTGACGCTCCCCTGGTACGCGACCATGTTGTGGATCCACGGGCTCGCGTATGTGACGGTTGCGAAAGCCCACACAGTCGGCCGCTTCATGGCGCCCATGGAAGGACATAGCTTCGGACTGTTTTTCTACTTTCCGGTCCTCCTTTTAGGGTTTTTCCCTTGGAGCGGCCTATTGCCCATGGCAATGTATGAGGCTGTGCAGGGCTGGCGAAGTTTGCGCAGGAGATTCGATCCATCGTTACCTCACAGACAAGCCATCGAGCCTGGACCCGGTGAGTTACAGCTGTTTGCAACCGTCTGGATCATCGGCGCATTTGCGTTTTTTACCCTTTCCGCCACGAGGCTCCAACATTACATTGCCCCGCTCTTTCCCGCGGCCGCTCTGTTGACCGCGATGTACTGGCAGCGAGCGCTACTTGAACCGGTCCGGAAAGGCGTGCGGGCATCCATCTATGTGATGATGGGACTTGGATTCTTATTAGCGTTGGTCTTTTCGATGATCCCATGGACCTACAACAGATTTCTGAGCAAGATGCTTAAAAATTTTCCGGCAGCAAACCTTCTAGACCCGAGCGCCTGGAATGCAGGACCCTATTTGGCTGCGATGGTCCTGCTGGTGGGCATGGCTGTCGTGGGATACTTCGGACTGTATGAACGACGTCGTGCTGGAGTATTTTGGGCTGCAGGGGCAGCATTTGCGTTAGTAGCCTTGATCGCCATCAGGTTAACCTTCCCCCTGCTGAACCGATATTTCATTGCTCCACCGCAGCAATTGGCCTATACCGCAGGTGCGAGCCTTAGCCCTAGCGATCACTTCATCGTCTATGGTTCCACCAAACCATCCACGGTGTTTTATGCGCAACGTAAAGTCATCTTCGTTGACGTGGGAGAGGAAAACACGATCACAGCTTTGTTGAAGCAACCGGGCAAGACGATGGTGTTGTTGCCGGAACCCTACCGCTCAACCTTGCCTCCTGAGGCGGAAGGCCTCACTCCGGTGCTGAAACAATATGGATATGTGCTGCTTTCCAACCAGCCGAAGGTCACAATTCGCGAAGAGCAACCTGCATCGCCTACCCACATTCCGGCCGAGTAAGCCCCACACCATTCGCAGCCCCTTTCAATGGCGCATTTGGCGCAGCTAATTATCCCATTTTCAGGGGAAATCAACGGTGGGCGTATAACCGACTGAAAACCCTGACCTGGCGGTTGGTCGCAAATCAGACATCCTCTTAACTTGTTCCGTTCGCTGTCCGGCTTCCGTCGCTCCCCCAGATGAAACTCAGCTGGAAGAAGTTCACATAGCTCGTCGGAAACTGTCCCACAACAGCGCCTGCCAAGGGTCCGCGATTTTGGTTCCCATCAGGAGCGTTGGGGTTTAGGATCGTATCCCGGTTGTTAATGGTTGCGTGAGCTTTCTCGGATATACGTAGTTCTACCTGGTGTCCCCAACGGGATTCGTCAAACCACGGAGCGCCCGTTAACTTTCAATATTGACCTGTTGGTGGAGACGGCATGAGCACTCGCCTAGCCCTCCCCAAACGCCTTATGAGCATCGCTCTACAGTAGCAATGCCCTCTCATCTGCGCATGACAACTGATAAAATCAGCCGAGAGTGAAGGGGAACCGGTGCAATGACCGCGAGAATGGTGCCACTTCCGTTAGGCTTGCTGCTCCTCTGGGTCGCGGCCGGCTGCGCGAACGTGCAGGTGCTGCGGCTGACCTCGGAAACATTTCCGGCTCGCGAGGTGGAGGACGTCGCCATTCTCAGCCAGTTTCCCAGCCTTCAGTATGAAAAGATCGCCGAACTCAGCGAGACATCGTCGTCGGATAACGTCGCCAAACTCCAACGACATCTTCTCGACAAGGCGGCTGAGCTCGGAGCTGACGCCGTCGTGTTCTCCACGCCCATTACACATGTGGAGCAACGCATGGCGTATCAGCCGGCGTATAGCCCATGGGGATACTACTCAACCTATTATGGTCCGGGACCCTACGGGTATTGGGGGCCGTGGGGCTATCGCTATGGACCATGGGGACCGATGTGGGGCTATCAGCAAGCTGTTCCAGTGCCGTATTCGGTACGGGTTACGACCGTGAAAGGCACGGCAATTCACTACAGTTGACGCGTGATCGCGGACGGCAGTCAGTTCGGAGGAGGAGAAGATGAAGACTCACTATGCAATGATCGTCAGTCTGGCCTTGTTGACCGCCACTGCCTGCGACGGCGGGGCCATCGTGAAAGAGTCACGTGGACCAAGGCCCGATACGGTCATCACCATGCTGCACCAGGGAGTGATCGAGCTGAATGAAAATATCGAAGAGCTCCAACACCACATCACCGATCTCAAACAGATGCCGATCGACACCGATCCACGCGTGCAAGAGCTGCAGGGGTTGGATCTCGCAAGTTGGGAGCTTCACCTTCAGCAATGGATGGTCCAACGCGATAATCTCGTATCCTCGCTGGACTCCATTCAGCAGGCGCAGGCGGCGCCGCAGGACAAGGTCGCCATTGGCAACCAATGGTCCGAGCGGCGGGCGCAATACATGAAAACCATAGAGGAATTGAGAAGCAACAGGCGAAAGATCGAACAGAAGCGCACTGACGTGGAATCGCAAGTGCTCGAACGCTATTTTCAGTAGCGCCGTAAGTCAGAGCTTCGAACTCCAGGTGGGAACATATTGGCGAACGTGCTTATTCAACCTGATCAAACTTGTTTTCTTCTTGAAAGGTCTGGTGTCCCCCTCCACCCGGGAGGAAAGACCCACCGCCGCGCAAGAAGGATCCACCGCCGCCGAGGGGGCGATGTGTAGGGTCTGCCCACGCTGCGGCGGTCTACTTGTCCGTGATCAGTGGTTGACTTTTACCCACCGTGTGGCTGTTGATGATCGCAGCCTCGCTCCTGCGACTACCGTATCTCACATAGAGTTCGAGGCAGTAATACCCGATGAGCTCACACTCTTTGTCCGAAAAGTCCCGTGGAGACATCTCGTACTGGAGGATCTCACAGACTTTAAAAAAATCCTTCATCTCTGTTGACACGTTTTCCATGGCCCACCGCCTTTCTCACAGGGTAACTTTTTCAGGATAATCTGATCCAAGGCCTCATCGCCGGCCTCTGGCACACCAATGCACGAGCGGCACGACCACGATTAGGATAACCACCACCAGTCAGACCATGTTCGGATTGCCCACGTTGCCGGTGAAGTCATAGGTGATGGGACTCGCAACGGCAAGCGTGGGGATGAGAAGACAAAATAACAACACAAGCGCTTTCATCCGCATAATTCCTCTGGTAGTTAGGGGTGGGAATGGTCGGCCTACTGACAGGTTTAAATGACTGTACTCTCAAGCTAGGGTTTTGGATAGCTAGGACGATTACTTTAGGTGAGATACCAAGTCCAAACAGGCATCAGCGGTTCTGAACAAGGCAGACGTGTTCCAAGAGTTATATCCCTCAATTATCAAGGCGGTGCGTCTTGCATCGTTTTATCCTGCTCGTTTGAATACCTCCGCTCAACCTTCCCTCTGAAGATTCCAGCCGTACCAAAATCCTACGCCCTGCCCTGAGACGTGCTGCTGA
>JAICVE010000091.1 GCA_025935475.1 Nitrospira sp.
CTTCTTCAAGAAATGGGCCGTGAAGTGAATACCATCGGCTCAAAGGCGAACGACGCCGTCATTGCAGGTCATGTCGTGCAGATGAAAGCCGAATTGGAGCGCGTCAGAGAACAGGTTCAGAACGTCGAATGAGCATGGCCGCCAACGCAATGCCTCTCCCTTCCGGACCGGTGCGGTCGTCGACCGAACGGCGCGGAATTTTGTTCATCATTTCTGCACCGTCCGGCACCGGCAAAACGACGTTGTGTAAGCAGCTCGCCTCCAACATTCCTGGCTTGTGGCATTCCATTTCGTACACCACGAGGAAGCCGAGACCCGGCGAAGAACACGGCCGGGAATACTTTTTTGCGGACGAAGCGACGTTCCAAGCGATGATCGACCGTCATGAATTCGTCGAATGGGCCCGGGTATACGGACATTTATACGGCACGCCGCGAAAGACGCTGACTGACAAAATCGATCAAGGCATCGACGTGCTTCTCGAAATCGACGTACAGGGCGCGTTGCAGGTCAAGAAAAAATTTGATGACGCCGTGTCGGTCTTCATCCTTCCGCCCTCCATGACCATCCTGCGCCAGCGTCTGCTGGCTCGGGCGTCCGACTCCTCCGACGAAATTCAACGGCGGCTCCAAAAGGTGAAAGAAGAGGTCTGGAGCTACCGAGAGTACGCGTACATCGTCAAAAACGACGATCTCACGCGCTCACTACGCGACCTGGAAAACATTTTTCTCGGTGAGCGGTTGAGAACGAAACGCTTGAATATGGCCTGGATCGAGAATAACTTTATCCTTGATGACGACGCCAAACCCGGAGATCGAAAAGATCTCCCCTAACCATAAGGGAGTACGGATCCATGATCGATATGCTCAGCCTTCTGCCGCAGTACACCTCGGATGAGTTCGATTCCCGCCACCGTTTGGTCATCGTGGCCGCCCAGCGGGCGAAGCACATCGTGCAGGGGTCGCGCCCCTTCGGGATTTCGCGGTTCACCAAGGAAACGACGATTGCGCTCGATGAAGTGCTCAGGGGCGAAGCCAAATATCTGGTCGGCAAAGAGGCGAGGGACGCCATGAAAGAAGCGAAGCGGGGCAAGGAAGGCGAGACCGAGCGGATGGCCATGATGACCGGCGAAGACGCCCGGGAGATCAAGAAGGAACTCAGCGTGTATGTGGACGACAGTCCCAAGCCCGCTCCGGCCGAAACCGAAGAGTAAGGGATGACCGAGAACTCGAGACCTCCGACGCTTGGAGGAGCACGCCTGGTACTCGGTGTGACCGGCAGCATCGCCGCCTATAAGGCGGTCAGCTTGCTGCGGGCCTTGGTCCGCGAAGGTGCGACGGTCGACGTGGTCATGACCCGTGCGGCCACCAAATTCATCACTCCCCTAACGTTCGAGGTACTCTCGGGCCGGCCGGTTGTGACCGGCCTCTTTGAGGCGCACCAGGAAATGAGGCACCTCTCGCTGCCGGAACACGCCGATGCCATTCTCGTGGCACCGGCCACCGCCAATTTTCTGGCGAAAGCGGCGCTGGGCATCGCCGATGATCCTCTTTCGACGATGCAGTTAACGGCTCACTGTCCGCTCATTTGCGCTCCGGCGATGGACGGCGGCATGTGGTCCCATCCGACCGTGAAGGGCCATGTGCAGACGCTGCGTGCGAGGGGAGTTATCGTCATCGATCCGGAAGAGGGCGCACTTGCATCCGGGCGTTTGGGGCAAGGTCGGCTCGCTGAAGAAGAGCGTATTCTGGTGGGCGTCCGCTCTGCACTAACTCCCAGACGGGACTGGGAGGGTCAGCGCCTGCTGCTTTCCGCGGGGCCGACCCAAGAACCGATCGATCCCGTCCGCTATATTTCCAACCGTTCGTCAGGAAAGATGGGTTATGCCATTGCTGAAGCCGCCTCCAATCGCGGGGCGCAGGTAGTGCTAGTCAGCGGTCCGACGTCCCTTTCTCCGCCGCAGGGAGTAGAAGTAGTCCCCGTGGAGACCGCCGAGGAGATGGCCAAGCACATGAACACTCGGATGAGCTGGTCGACCGTCGTCGTGATGGCCGCCGCTGTGGCCGATTTTCGACCGAAGCACGCGGCCGAACTGAAATTGAAAAAACGCGGCAAGCCGACAACCACTCTTGATCTCGAGCAGACCACGGACATCTTGGCTGCGTTGTCCGCCCGGCGCACCACACAGGTGCTCGTCGGCTTTGCTGCGGAAACCCATGACCTCCTGACACATGCCAAGGCCAAGTTAAGTTCCAAGGGTCTCGATGTGATCGTCGCCAACGACGTGACCCGTCCGGGAGGGGGGTTCGGCAGCGATCAGAATGCCGCTACCTTGATCGAGCGAGACGGTCGAATCACCGACCTCCCCCTCAAGTCCAAACGCGAGTTGGCGGATGACATTCTGAACGCCGCGCAGCGGTGGCTCACCCCTTTGAAGAAACGGTAGACAATGGCCCCTCAGAAACATGCTGCGAATGCGATGGAGATCGACCGGCTCGCCACTCAGCTTGCCAAAGATCCCCATTCCAAGGCCTTCCTCCCGTTAGCCGAGGAATATTGCAAGGTCGGCATGTGGGAGGAGGCGGTCAGTGTGTTGGAAGCCGGGCTGAAGCTGTATCCAGGATTTATCACCGCAATGGTCATCTTAGGCCGGGCCTACGATCAGCTGAACCAAGCGACCAAGGCCAGGGCAGTCCTTGAGGGAGCGATCAAACTGAGCCCGGAAAACCTTCGCGCTCATCGGACCTTGATGAGAATCTACGCCGGTCAAGGCCTGAAGCAGGAAGCGATGAATTCCTGTCGTGTGATCCTCTCCATGAACCCCAAGGACGAGGAAGCGCTCTCCGTCCAAGCCTCGTTAGGAGTACCGGAACTTGAACCGGCGAGAGAGACGCTCTCGCCTCGTCAGTCTTCACCTGTCGGCCAAGAATCGCGGCCAGCAACGGCTGTCACCAACCACCCCGACGCAACCGACAACTCATCACGAGCGCAGATGACTGGTCATCTTCAACCGGCCAGCGTGAAACGCGCCACCGGTCATGCCGCAACGATTGCACAGCTCGAGTCCTGGTTGCGCTCCCTCGAGCGACAGCGACGCGACCGGCCGACATCCGGCTCGAAACCCTAAATTTCCAATATATTCGATGGTTTGACCACTCATTGCCAGCCTGTTACAATGCCGCTCTCCTGAATTGCCGGCAAGAACACCGCCAGCTTCTGTAGACATCGGTTGAAGCATGCGCCGGATACTCGTGTTACATGGACCCAACCTGAACCTGCTCGGCACCAGGGAGCAGTCCGTCTATGGCAGCCAGTCCTTGGACAGCATTGACTCGGCCCTGATAAAGCTCGCCCAGGATCTGGGAGTAGAAGTGGACGTTCGACAATCCAATAGCGAAGGGGAACTCGTCAACTGGATCCAAGAGAGTGGAACTGGCTATCAAGGCATTATCATCAATCCGGCCGCTTACACCCATACCAGCATCGCGATTCGGGACGCTCTTGCGGCAGTGGGCTTGCCCACCGTTGAGGTGCATCTGTCGAACATCCACCAGCGGGAGCCATTCCGTCATCATTCGCACGTGGCCGGAGTGGCCTTGGGTCAAATTTCCGGATTGGGGCCCACCGGCTACCTGCTTGCTCTGCGCGGCCTGCATGACCATTTGTCAGCCCAAAAAAAGTTCAAAAAGTCCTCACCGGGGTCCCGGCGGCAGAAAAGTGCATCACGATAGCAGCGTACACATCATTCATTCCGATGCGGTGAAGGGAGCAACAGTGATTTCCACCACTGATTTTCGAGGCGGCGTCCGTCTCATGGTCGACGGCGAGCCATTCTACATCGTCGAATTTCAACATGTGAAACCGGGTAAAGGTGGGGCATTCGTCCGGACGAAGCTCAAGAGCTATCTGTCGGGCAACGTGCTTGATCGCACGTTTCGGTCTGGAGAGCGGTTTGAGGAGCCAGATCTTGAAGAACGCGAAATGCAATTCCTTTATGCGACCGGCGACGACTACACGTTCATGGACACCGATACCTACGAACACTTGACCTTTGAGAAAAGGCATTTTGGCGACAACGCGGACCTACTCAAAGAAAACATGAACGTGAAGATTCTCGTTTACGAACATCGTCCAATCGATGTCGAACTGCCCATCTTCATCGAGCTCAAAGTGGTCGATGCCGATCCCGGCGTTCGCGGGGATACGGCGTCAGGCGGCACGAAACCCGCCGTCGTCGAAACAGGCGCAACGATTAAAGTCCCCCTCTACCTGGAGGTCGGGACGGTCATCAAGATCGACACCCGTACGAGAGCCTACGTGGAGCGCGTTCGGTGAGCCGGAAAAAGCCCCGCAAAGCCCGCATCCCGGGCACCCCCATCGTGCTGCCAGGGTCTTTCGGCACCAAAAGCGCCCAGGATGCCGCAGCGCAAACGAGGCAGATTCAAGAGCTGATCGACCTGCTGAAACGCAACCATTTGACCGAACTCGAGATTGAACGGGCTGGCATCCGCATCAGAGTCCGGCATGAGATCGGGATCAAGACCGTGTCGGCCAGCGTGAGCGAGGCCGGTCAGGCGTCTGCTCCTGCCGTAACCCCGCAGGCCGTTCCGGCCAGCGATTTGCTGGAGGTCGCCGCCGGACACATTACCATTACCTCGCCAATTGTGGGCACCTTCTACCGGTCGCCTTCCCCCGATGCCGATCCCTATGTCGAAGAAGGTGATTACGTGAAAAAAGGACAGGTCTTGTGTATCGTGGAAGCCATGAAATTGATGAACGAGATTGAGTCGGAGGTGGACGGCCGCATCACGAAGATTCTGGTGGAAAGTACCAAGCCCGTTGAATACGGTCAGGCGCTCTTCCTGATCGATCCGAAAGCCACCCCTTGAAAAACGGATGTTGACACAGATCCTTCAGTTTTGCTCTAGCCGCTCCCGGACCCTCAACCAGCCTTACCAGTGCCCCGGGGACGGCTTCACGCCCGTTCAGGCTGGTCATACCCTGTGCCTCCACCGATGGAAGGGACGCCGACGTGTTTAAGAAGGTGCTCGTCGCCAATCGGGGAGAGATCGCGCTGCGGGTGATCCGTGCCTGCAAAGAGCTCGGCATCAAAACCGTCGCCATCCATTCAGAGGCCGATGCCGGCGCCATGCACACCCGCGCCGCGGACGAGCGCTTGTGCGTGGGCCCGGCCGAATCGGCCCTGAGTTACCGCAACATCCCCAACGTGCTCAGCGCCGCGGAAATCACCGGCGCCGATGCCATCCATCCTGGCTACGGGTTTCTCTCCGAGAATGCGCACTTCGCCGAAGTCTGCGAATCCATTGGCGTGAAATTCATCGGCCCGACCTCGGAAAACATCGCTCTGATGGGTGATAAGGCCAAGGCTCGCGAGATCGTCTCCAGTCGAGGACTGCCGGTGACGCCGGGAAGCCCGGGAGAACTCAAAAGTGAACAAGAGGCCCGGGAAGCCGCCACCAAAATCGGCTATCCGGTCATTATTAAAGCCGCGGCTGGCGGTGGCGGACGCGGCATGCGGGTCGTGAACAGCACCGACGAACTCGGTCGTGCCTTCCAGGCGGCCCAGGCGGAAGCCAAATCGACCTTCGGCAACGACAGCGTGTATCTTGAGCGATATTTCCTCGAACCTCGTCACATCGAAGTGCAGATTGCGGCGGATGTTCGCGGCCACGTTGTGTATCTGGGGGAGCGTGATTGCTCGATTCAACGGCGTCACCAGAAACTCGTGGAAGAAACGCCGTCACCTGCTGTGGATGAGAAGCTCCGTCGCGAAATCGGGCGCGTGGCCGTGGAGGCGATGAAAGCGGTGCACTACCGTAATCTAGGCACGGTGGAGTTCCTGCTCGACAAGGACCGCAACTTTTTCTTCATGGAAGTGAACACCCGTATCCAAGTGGAGCATCCGATCACCGAAATGGTGACAGGTATCGATCTCATCAAGGAGCAGATCACGCTGGCCGACGGCCAGCCGCTTTCCTTCAAGCAGCCCGATATTCGGCTCAACGGGCACAGCCTGGAGTGTCGGATCAACGCCGAAGACCCGGAAAAGTTCACGCCATCCCCCGGATTGATCACGCGCTACAGCGCCCCGGGTGGCTTCGGCGTCCGGGTCGATTCCGCCATGGAATCGAATGCCCTGGTCGTCCCACACTATGATTCGATGATCGCCAAGCTCATTACGCATGGCCGGGACCGTCAAGAAGCCATGGCCCGCATGCGTCGGGCGCTCGATGAATTTGTGATCGAAGGGATCAAGACGACGATCCCGCTTCACAAACGGATCCTGACCGATCCGGACTTTCAAAAGGGTCACGTTTCAACCACCTACCTCGAGCGTTTTCTCGCCGGCTGACGCTGCCACGACGGCCTGCGTCTGCCTGAGACCGTAACCCTCACTCGACAATAATCGTACCGCCCATACCGGCATGTCCGAGCATTGCGCAGGAAAAGAGATAGACCCCCGGAATGGTTCGAACGACGGTCTCGGCCTTGCGGTTGGGCAGCACCGGCAAACTGCTGGGCGGCGTGCCCGTGACGCCGGTTTGACGCGCCAACAGCACGCTCTTGAACTCATGCGGCTCCCGACCTGCATTGACAATCCTCAGTCGGATCGGATGCTCAGCCGCCACGCGCACTTCGGCCGGAGTAAAGCGAAAATCCTCTGCCACGATGTCGACCGTCTGCTCAGGCGAATCACACCCCATGGCCCAGAAGACGAGCAGAGTGACGAGAGATGTGACGGCACGTGCTCGCATGGAACGATCGACACGACTGGTCATGGGTCTGGCCTGGCGTCCTTTCAATGGCGCACGCTACAATGCCGGTTCATGACCTCCGGTCGCAAGCGAGCCATTCCCCTTGCAGGTCTCTATGTGATCCTCGACCCGTCGGTTCGACCTGATCGATCGCTCATGGAGATCCTGAACGCGGCGGCCGCCGGTCACGTCCGGATTTTCCAGTATCGCAACAAGACAGCGTCCATGAAAGAGGCCTTGGCCGAGGCCGGGCCGCTGCGCGACCGAGCCAGGGAACTGAACGTCCTGTTTCTCGTCAACGACCGCTGCGATCTGGCACTGGCCGTTGATGCGGATGGTGTCCATCTCGGTCAATCAGACCTGCCGTACCTCAAAGCCCGACAGCTCCTCGGAGGGCAGAGATACATCGGACTCTCCACGCACAATCCCGGCCAGGTCAAAGAGGCTGAGCAGTTGCGCCCGGACTATATCGGGTTTGGCCCGATCTTCATGCCCGCCTCCAAAACCGATCATGATCCGGTAGTGGGTGTTGAAGGACTCGCGCGCGTGCGGGCCCTCACGTCGCTCCCCGTATTCGCCATCGGAGGCATTCAGACACAGCATGTACGCCCGCTCATGGAGGCCGGCGCGAATGGGATTGCCGTGATCTCCGCCGTCTGCGGCGCGCCCGACATCACAGCGGCGGCAACCGGGTTTACCGAACAGATGACGTGACCAAACGGGCCAGTGCCGTCATCGCCGACATTTTCGCCAGGCGAGCCACCGAGCGCCGGAAACCTCGTGCCAACCCCGGCTCATAGGCGAGCGGACCAAGCACCGGTAGGCCTGCCTGCTTCCGGAGTGCCTCGACGGTCGTCTTTTCTTGAAAACGCATCGTGGCCGATCGAACTGGCCCTGTGCGATTGAGCACCAGCGCGATAAGCGGAATTCGCCGACGTCGAAGCGCGTCGATCACGAGCAAGGCATGGTTGATCCCGCCGAGTCCCGCGCGGCCCACGACGACGACCGGAAGCTTGAGACTCCCGATCAGGTCCATCACATCGGCCTTCGGGGCGATGGGGACGCGAACACCGCCGATGCCTTCCAGCACCAGGTAGTCATACCGGTTGATGAGCAGGCGATACACCTGCCGGATGACGCGCAGATCGATGGTGCGCCGTTCCGCTTGCGCCGCGGCAAGCGGCGCCACCGGCTGTTCGAACTGATAGGGACAGATCGCGCTGAGTGTCTCCTCGCTTTCGATCACGGCTCGCAGCCGCGCCGCATCCGAGCGCTCGACCCTGGAAAGAGTGATGCCCGTCTCGATGGGCTTCATCACGCCCACGCTGCGTCCCAAGCGTTTCAGCGCCAAAGCCAGCGCCGCGGTGACCACTGTTTTACCGACACCGGTATCGGTGCCGGTCACAAAGACACCTGCTCCGCGCCGAACGCCTTTACGGTGCTTCATAGGAAGAGCAATCGGCTATCACAGTTCCAGATCTGTCCAGAGACATCTTTCACCTGCAACAGATGAACGACGGTTCGGACCACCTCCCCGAGTGCAGGGGATCTTCGAAGGGCATGATCGCGCCATCCATCCTTGCCGGGGTAGGCTCCCTCAGCAAGTTTCGTATGCTGCCAGCCGGGCCAGAGCAGATTCACGCAAATATTCTCTTCTCCAAATTCCAACGCTGCGGTTTTGACCAGCCCGAGCTGCCCGGCCTTGGAGGCGGCATAGGCCGCTTGCCCGGCCGCTCCTTGATATCCCGCATAGGACCCGACGACGACAATCGATCCACCGCCTTGGCCAAGCAGCGGGGGGATCATGGCGCGCAAACAGTGAAAGAGTCCTGTGAGGTTGGTTGCCATCACTTCCGCCCACATGTGCTCCTGAAGCCTGAGCACAAGTTCGCCGCCGCTTATGCCAGCTGCGCACACAAACGAGAGGGGAGGAGGGTGGTTCTGCGCAAACGCATTGACCATCTGCTCGACCGAGCGAGCATGGCGCACATCCGCTTCGTAAAGCGCCCCTCTGCCACCGGTTTGTTCTATTTCACTCAGAATCCGTTCCGCCGAGGCTTTACCCTTGTGATAGTGCACGCCGACACACCAGCCGGCGCTTCCCAACGCACGGCTGATTGCCTGGCCGATTCCACCAGACGCCCCGGTCACTAAGACCGATCCCGGTCCGGCTGCGGCGGCATCCACGTCCGAGGGCTGTGACATGGTCGTCATCACCGGGGATTATCGTGGGGCCGGAAGAGGAAGGCAAGCCGCGGAGCGGGTCCACCGCAAAGGTTGTTGGCTCTTGCCGCCTTCTGGAGTCGTATGGTACCGTTTGACACAACCCCTCAGATCCGCAGGGATCGCGGAGACACCCGTGAAACGGCACTACATGATCGTCGTTTTTGTACTTTTCCTTCTCATCATGACCTGTCCCTCCCTGTCCATGGCCGGCGATGACCTCAATGTCATCGGA